>JAKBCP010000036.1 GCA_021807645.1 bacterium | reverse complement strand
TCGCCCAAGCCGAAGAGCGGGCCGATCCCGCGCGCGGCGACAAAGGGTACGACGCAGGCTTCGCCGCGGCGTCGCTGCTTGTGATATGAACGACGCCCTCGAACCCGTCCGCTTCGAGAACGGCGCCCTCCAGTACCTCGATCAACGGCTCTTGCCTGCGGAGATCCGTTACGAACCGGCGCAAACGTGCGAGGAAATCGTCGCGGCGATCTCCTCACTTGCGGTTCGCGGAGCTCCGTGCATCGGCGTGTTCGCCGCGTACGGAATCGCCGTGCTCCGTTCCCGAGAGAGCGACGATAAAGCATTCGCTACCGCCGCAGAGCGCGTTCGCTCGGCGAGACCGACCGCGGTAAATCTCGCCTGGGCAGTCGATCGCGTTCTCGCATCGGAGGATATGCTCGCCGAGGCGCTTGCGATCCACGCCGAACAACGATCGATCGATGCGGCGATCGGAGAGAACGGGATTTCGTTATTCGCTAAAGGCGCGCGCGTTCTCACGCATTGCAATACCGGGCCGCTGGCGACCGCGGGTTACGGGACGGCGCTCGGCGTTTTGATCGCCGCGCAGCGGGCCGGGCTCGCTCCGCACGCGATCGTCGATGAGACGCGGCCGCTACTGCAGGGAGCGCGCTTGACCTATCTCGAGTGTCTGCGGGCCGGAATCGATGCCACGTTACAGGTCGATGCGGCGGCGGCGATCGCGATGGCGCGCGGGCAGGTCGATGCGGTGATCGTCGGCGCGGATCGTATCGCTGGAAACGGCGACACCGCGAATAAAATCGGTACGTACAATCTCGCGATCCTCGCCGCCCATCATAATATTCCGTTCTATGTCGCCGCGCCGCGCTCGACTTTCGATTTCTCGATTGCCTCGGGTGCGGAGATTCCGATTGAAGAGAGAGCGGCCGCGGAGGTGGCGTCATTCGGCGGGCACTTCGTCGCGCCGCAGGAGGCTACGGTCTTCAATCCGGCGTTCGACGTCACACCCGGGCACCTCGTCGCTGCGTTCGTCACCGAATACGGCGTGCTCCGTCCGCCGTATGGCGAAAGCATTGCCGGGCTCGCCGGCCGGCCGCATTGGTCGGCGATGCCGCCGCGCGCGAGCAGCAGCAGGTGAAGGCTTACGATTTTTTAGACGGCACGCCGAAACTCGGAGCGATCGTCGTCATCGAAGGAACCGATCGCCTTCTCGCCGAGCGAGTGCGCGACGCCCTGCTCGCGCGCGAGCTTGCCGAGGACGTACGCGCGCTCAACTGCAGCAGCGTAACGCTCGAAAGCGTCGACGACTGCGCGCAGATCGAAGAAGCGCTCTCGGCGATGCCGTTTCTCGCACCGCGGCGCATCGTTATCGTCAACGAGGTGCAGGTCGCAAAGGCTGCACCGCGGCGCGCGTTGCTCGAACTCGCGCAGCGCTTCCTCGATGGCGAGAACCTGCTCGTGATCTGCGATCTTTTGGCGCCGCGCTCGGTGCGCCCGGCATCGATCGGCTCGCAGTTGGGCCGCAGTGCATCACGGATCGATTGCACGGTCAACGAGGAGATTCGTGCGCGATTCGTTGCCGACGAACTCGCCGCCGCCGGGGCGGAGGCCGACCGGCAGGTGCTCGCGCATCTCTCGCGTTCGGAGAGCGATCTCGCGAGCATTCGCAACGATCTTTCGAAACTCTCGCTCCTTGGGCGAAAGATCGCGCTCGACGATCTCGAGCAGGAGAGCCTCGCCGTCGACGACCCGAAGCCCTATCGTTTCGCCGGGGCGCTAGTCGAAGGACGAGTCGCCGAAGCCTTCTCGATTCTCGGCGATTGCTTCGAACGCGAACCGCGCAACGCCGCGATGCCGCTGCTCTCGGCGCTCGCGAACGAATATGCGATGCTCTGGGAGATGGCACGCCCCGGCGGCGCGCTGCCCGCTCGGATGGCCTGGCGCGAGCGGGCGCTCCGGCCGATCGCTCGGCGGATCGGTGAGGGTCGGGCACGAGCCGGCTACGAGCGGGCCCTGCGCGGGATCGAAAGCATCGTGACCGGGCGGGCCGGTAGCGACCCGGAGGATCTCCGCCTCCTCGTCGAGCGGACCAGCCTCGAACTCGTCCTGCGTTGAGGGGCGGCGCGAGCCCTGAAAACTCCCCCCGCAAACGAGGCCGCGGCAACGCGCGGAGCGAACAGCGGCGAGCACCCATGGATCACTCCAGTTATGCTTCGCCGTTCTCTTGGAGGTACGGTCGCAAGGACGTGCGCTCGCTCTTCTCGGAGCGGACGCGGCGGCGGCTCTGGCGCGAGGTTTGGATCGCCTTAGCGCAGGCCGAAGCCAAGCATGGCCTGGTCAACGAGGCCGAACTCGCCGATTTGCGCGCCCATGCCGACGAGATCGATATCGAGGCGGCGCTGGAGATCGAACGCTCGATTCACCACGACCTCATGGCCGAGATTCGCGTCTATGCCTCGCAGGCGCGGATCGGCGGTGGGAAACTGCACCTCGGCGCAACCTCGATGGATATCGAAGATACCGTCGAGACCTATCGTATCCGGCGCGCGCTCTCGACGATCGGCGAACGCCTTCGCGAAGTGCTCGCCGCCTTCGCCGAGCGCATCACCTCGCAGGCGGATCGCCTTTGCATGGCGTTCACGCATCTGCAACCGGCGGAGCCGACGACGTTAGGATATCGCTTTGCGATCTACGCTCAAGATCTCCTCATCGACGATGCGAACCTGCGTCATGTCTTTGCGCAGATGACGACCAAGGGGCTGCGCGGTGCGGTCGGCACCTCGGCTTCCTACGAGCAGTTGCTCGGCGGAGCGGGCGCGTCGATCGATCTCGAGCGCGAAGTGCTCGAGCACTTCGGCCTCGAGGCACGCGCTGCGAGCACGCAGACCTACACGCGAAAGCTCGACTATCTGTTGCTGAGCGCGCTCGCCGGCATCGGCACCTCGCTCTCGAAGTTCGCAGCCGATATCCGCATCCTCAGTGCCCCGCCCTTCGGCGAACTCGCCGAACCCTTCGGAAGCGCTCAAGTCGGCAGCAGTGCGATGCCTTTCAAACGCAATCCGATTCTCTGCGAACGGATCGATTCGCTGGCGCGCCTTCTGCCTGCGTATGCCGATGTCGCCTGGCAAAATGCGGCAACCAATTACCTGGAACGCACGCTCGACGACAGCGCGAACCGGCGCACGACGATTCCCGAAGCGTTACTCTGCGTCGATGAGATTTTATCGTTAGCATTACGCGTCGTGCGCGGCTTACGCATCGACGAGCGGCGTATCGCGCAGAACGTGCGCACCTACGGGCCGTTCGCCGGCACCGAACGGGTGATGATGGAGGCGGCGCGCGCCGGCGGCGACCGCCAGGAGTTGCACGAAACGTTGCGCGGGCGAGCGATGGAGGCGTGGGATGCGCTCGCGCGAGGAGAAGATAATCCGCTCGCGACGCTGCTTGCGGGCGATGGCTCGCTTACGAAGTTGATCGATCCAGCCGAGATTCGGCGCTCGCTCGATCCGACGGGTCACGTCGGCCTTGCGGCTCGTCGCGCGCGCATGGTCGCCGAGCAGATCGAGGCCCTACCGGTGTTCCCGCAACAACGCATCGTCGCCCATAATCCGTCGGAGGAAGAACGTGGATAAAGGCATCGAGATCGCCCGCGGTAAGACGAAAATTCTCTACGAAGTACCGAGCTCTCCCGATCAGCTGGTCGTCGCGCAGGGCGATGCGATCACCGCGGGAGACGGCGCGCGACGCGATGAGATTCCCGGGAAAGGGCGCCTCGCCGCTCAGACGACCTCGCGTGTTTTCAGGTTACTCAATCTCTGCGGTCTTCCGACGCATTTTCTCAACGGCGGCGAGGATGACGACGACAACGAGATGTTGGTACGGCGTTGCTCGATGATTCCGCTCGAAGTCGTCGTTCGCGGGGTTGCCGCGGGTTCGTTCGCGCGTCGGCATACGGGTCTCCAACGCGGATCGGTCTTGGTGCCCCGGGTCACCGAGTTCTTTTTTAAGGACGATGCAAACCACGATCCGCTGATCGCTCCGGAAGAGATCGCTGCCCGCGGTATCGCTTCGCCGAACGAGATCGGCTCGATGAGCGAGATCGCTCGGCTTACGTTCGAAATTCTCGCCCATGCATGGCGACATCGCGACGTCCTCCTCGTCGATCTCAAGATCGAATTCGGTCGCTTGATCGGAGGGGAGAATCAGGGGCAACTGGTCATCGCCGATGTGATCGATAACGATTCGTGGCGCATTTGGCGGCACGGACACGAAGACCAAATGCTCGACAAGCAGATCTACCGGAATCTCGACCCGGTCGATGAAGCCGGCCTCGCCCGCGTAAAGGCGGCTTACGAACAGGTCGCGGATTTCGTCGGCAGCTTCCCGGCGATGCGGCCCGGAGTCGCGGCGATCTTCGTCGATGAAGAAGCGATCGTCGAACGAGCGAACGAAGTTGCTACGGCGCTGCACGCGTTCGGCATCCCGACGGCGCGCCATCTCGCAAGCGTCACCGTCACACCCGGCTACGTGCTGCAGATCGTCGCGCAGATCGAGGCGAGTTTCGCGCGGCCGATTTTCGTAGCAATCGGCGACCGTACCCTTCGAACGACGCTCGACGGCAGCGCCAGCTCGCCGGTCATCGACGGGAACGACGAGCCGCACCGCATCGCGCTGGCGTGTGCGAAATTGCTCGCGATCGACGATTCGGCGATGTTCGGACGGGTGATGCTCGCGCAATCGAATGCACGCTCTGAGATGTTGCGCGTCGACGCTTTGCTCCAACAGCAACTTCCGCCGGGGGCCGTCATTGCGTGATCTAGCCGTCGCCGAGCTCGACGATGAAGCATTGCGCGCGCGCGCCGATGCGTTGGGTTTGGCGTTACGCGTCGACGAACTGCGGAGTATCACGCAGCAGCTCGGACGCGCGCCGAGCCTCGTCGAGCTCTATGCCTTCGATGCGCAATGGAGCGAGCATTGCTCCTATAAATCGAGCCGAGCGCTCCTGGGACGCCTTCCCACCACGGGTTCCGATGTCGTTTTGGGGCCTGCCGAGGATGCCGGAATTCTCCATCTCGGCGAGCACGAGGGAGAACGCTACGGCATCGTCATCGCGCACGAATCGCATAACCACCCCTCGCAGGTGGTGCCGTTCGAAGGTGCCGCGACCGGGATCGGCGGAATCGTGCGCGACGTGCTCTGCATGGGTGCCGAGGTGGTCGCGGTCGCCGACCCGCTCCGTTTCGGTAGCGTCGACGCCGCGAACGCGCACCAACGAGCGGTAGCACGCGGCGTCGTTGACGGCGTGGCGGCATACGGAAATGCAATCGGCGTGCCGAATCTCGGCGGTGACTGCTACTTCGATGGCGAATTCGACGACAACGTACTCGTAAATGTCGTCGCTCTCGGCTTAGTCAAAGAATCGGAGATCATCCACTCGCGCGTTCCTCGCAACGGCGAGAATTTCGTGCTCCTGCTCGTCGGGAAGGCGACCGACGCCAGTGGATTCGGAGGTGCCTCGTTTTCGTCGGTTGCTCTGGATGCGAAGGAATCGCAGAGCAACAAAGGAGCCGTTCAGGTTCCCGACCCCTTTCTCAAAAACGTCATCATGCGGGCGAGTTATCGCGTCTTTTCGCTCCTCCGCGAACGCGGCATTGAGGTCGGGTTTAAAGATCTCGGCGCCGGCGGAATCATGGGTTGCTCGGCGGAGCTCTGCAGCGCCGGCGGTTTCGGAGCGGAAGTCGATCTCGACACCGTCAACGTCGCGGTCGATCATTTGCTTCCCGAGGTCATCGCCGTCGGCGAGACGCAAGAACGACTGCTCTGGGCGCTTCCCGAGGAGATCGTTGACGAGGTCGAGCGTATCTATAACGAGGAATTCTCGCTGCCGCAAGTCGCCCAAAATGCGCGTGCGGTGCGGATCGGTCGCGCTACTGCGGCACAACGCTACCAGCTCCGCCACCGCGGAGAGCTCGTTATGGACGTACCGATCGATTTTCTTACCGGATCGGTGCGCGATACATTGCCCGTCGAGGCGCCGATACCGCCGACCATGCATCGAGAGCACGATCTTCTTTGCGAACGCTCGCTCGACGATCTCTTTCACGAAATTCTCGCCCATCGCGATGTCTGCTCGCGTGCGCCGCTCTATCGCCATTATGATGCCGTCGTACGCGGGCGCACGGTTATTCCGCGCGGCGAGGCCGATGCCGGCGTACTGGCGCCGATTCGGGGCTCGCGTCTCGCATTTGCGCTCAGCGTCGACGGAAATCCACGCATCGGCCGTCTCGATCCGCAACGTGCGGCCGAGCACGCCGTCTATGAATCGGTGCGCAACGTCGTTGCCGTCGGCGCCGAACCGATCGGCTTAACCGATTGTTTGAATTACGGGAGCCCGCGCGACGCACGGCAGTACGGCGAGCTCGTCGCCGGAGTCGATGGCCTGGCGCGTGCGGCGCGCGGTTTCGGACTCGCCTTCGTATCGGGCAACGTGAGCCTGTACAACGCAGCCCCGAGCGGACATGCAATTCCGGCATCGCCGATCGTCGCTTGTCTCGGTCGACTTACGGATCTTTCGCAATGCGTCACTCTGCCGTTGAAGGAAGTTGGTTCGCATCTCTATCTGGTCGGTGAGACGCAGCGCGCGCTCGGCGGAAGCGTGCTCGCGTCGATCCTTGCTCTTGGCGACGAGGCGGTTCCGGAGATCGATATCGAGCGTATCGTCGCCGAGCACCGCTTCCTCCTCGCTGCTGCAAGCGAAGGTTTGCTGCGAAGCGCGCACGACATCTCCGATGGCGGGCTCCTCGTGACGCTCGCCGAGATGAGTTTCGGCTGTTTGGCGGCGCGCCGTGCGCCGATCGGCGTGGAACTTGACGGCGTCGCCGGATGGTCGGGCGCTGGGCTCTACGAATCGGTCTTCGGCGAGTGGGGCGGCATCGTCGTCGAAGTCGCGCAACGCGATGTCGAACGCTTCGAGGAACTCGCGGGGGCGCTCGAGAGCGTGCGCGAGCTCGGGTCGACCATTGCGCAGCCGCTGCTGGCGTTCGACGATTCGGCATGGGAGATCGCCGATTTACACCGCAGTTGGGCGCGACCGCTCGAGGAGCTCTTTCCATGAAGGCGCGGGTCGCCGTTCTCGTCTTTCCGGGAACGAACTCCGAAGAAGAGACGCGCGATCTGCTCGTCGATTGCGGAGCCGATGCACGGATCGTCCATTGGAGCGAGGCAGCAAGCCTCGTCTATTACGATGCGTTCGTGTTGCCTGGAG
>JAKBCP010000035.1 GCA_021807645.1 bacterium | reverse complement strand
GAATCGGTCGAGGAGTATCTCGAAGCGGTATACCGGCTCGAACGTGAGGGGGACGGTGTGAGCACCGGAGCGCTCGCCTCGTCGTTGGGGGTCGCCCCGGCCTCGGTCTCCGGCATGCTCAAAAAACTCGCGAAAGACGGGCTCGTCGAGCCGGTCGCTCGCGGCACCGTCAAACTGACGCGCGAAGGGCTCGCCGTCGCGGTTCGCGTTGTCCGCCGCCATCGGATCGCCGAATGTTTTCTCGTCGACGTGCTCGGGATGCCGTGGCACGAGGTGCACGCCGACGCATGCATGCTCGAACATGCAATCTCCGCGGGCGTCGAAGAACATTTGCAACGCTTGCTGAAGAATCCGCAGCGCTGCCCGCACGGCATGCCGATCCCGCCGAGCGATTTGAGCGACCCGATTCCGCGCGGCGAACCGCTCGCACGCGCGGAGAGCGGCGCCGATCTCGCCATCGTCGGCGTCACAGAAGAAGTGCCGGAGATATTGCGGTATCTCGCCGAACTCGATCTCAAACCGGGTCGGCATCTGCGCGTGCTGGCGAGGGCTCCGCTCGGCGGCCCGTTGACGATCTCGGGCGATCGCGGCGAACGTGCAATTTCGTTAGAACTCGCGCGCATGCTCCTGGTAGAACCGGTAGGCGCCGCCGGCTAATGCAGTCTCGCCCCCGGTTTACCCACGCAATCGTCGTGGTGTGCGTCGTTGTGTTCTTTTGGGAGATCGCAACGATGGGTGCCGGGATTCTGACCGGCAACGTCACGATCGGTCAGATCGATAACGCCGGCGCATTGGTGCCCGCGTTGGCGCAACAAGGACAATGGTGGCGTATCGTAACGAGCGCATTCCTCCATGCCTCGGTGCTGCACATCGGGCTCAATATGTATTCGCTCTGGATACTCGGTCGTTTCATCGAACCGATCCTCGGGACGCCGCGCACCGCGTTGGTCTACACGCTCTCCCTGATCGCCTCCGGGCTCGGCGTCACCTACTTGAGTTTCGGCAACCTCTACGATCCAACGCTCGGTGCAAGCGGCGCGATCTTCGGCATCTTCGGCGCGCTCTTCGCGATCGGCTTACGGAACGGCCCGGCCGGGCTCCAACTCGTCCGCGCAAATCTCGGCATCTTACTGCTCAATCTCGTCTTTACATTCGCGTTTCCGGGAATATCGAAGCAAGCCCACGTTGCGGGCCTCCTAACGGGTTTTCTTGCGACGTTGGCGATCTATCGTCCGCTGCGGCCGGTCCGCGCGCAGGTAACCGATGCTTTGACCGGTGAGGCGCTCGAATCGACGCTCGAAGAAGCCGAACAGCAACCTCGCCGGTGAATCGATCCCCCGGTATCGAAGAGATCTTCGCCGTCGGCGGATCGCTCGCGCGCGAACTTCCCGGTTTCGAACCGCGCCCCGGGCAACTTGAGATGGCACGCGCGGTCGAGGCGGGCTTCGCAACCGGCTCGCACGTGTTAGTCGAAGCGGGTACCGGCGTCGGCAAATCTTTCGCCTATCTCGTGCCCGCGTTGCGTAGCGGGAAACGCGTCGTCATATCGACCTCCACGATCACCCTCCAACAACAACTCTTCGGCAAGGATATCCCGATGGTCGCGCGCGCGCTCGGCGTCGAGCCGCGCGTCGTGCTGCTCAAAGGGCGTTCGAATTATCTCTGTCGCGAAAAGTGGGAGCGAGCGCGGGGCGATCTCGCCCTCTTCGAACGCCCCGAGATGGCAAAGTTGCGGCGCTGGGCGAACGAAACGACGACCGGCGATCGCTCCGACGTACCGTTCCGTCTCGACTCGTTGCTCTGGGAGCGCTTCGATGCCGACGGCGATGATTGCATCGGGGAGGCATGCGCGCATTTCGACGATTGCTTCTACTATCGTCGACGTCGCGATGCCGAGGCGGCCGACATCATCGTCGTCAACCACGCAATTTTTTTTATCGATGCCTTCGTCGGCGGATTGCTGCCCGCGTATGATTATGCGATCCTCGACGAAGCGCACACCTGCGAAGATATCGCGATGAACGTTCTCACCGCCTCGCTTTCACGGCGAAGTATCGAACGCACCTTTCGTCGTCTGCGGCGCTACTTCACGTTACCCGCGTCGCTGACGACGCAGGTGGAGGAGCGCTTCCGCGAACTGAGCGAGCGTCTTGCCGCGAGCGGAAGCGGGAGCGGAAACGAATTGCTGCGGCTCGACGAGCGCCCCGAGGTTGCGGCCGAACTCGATCGGCTTCGCGACGCGCTCTACCATCTCGAGAACTGGATCGCCGATAACGGCGCGTCGGCGCTCACGCGCCCCCCGCGCGGCGATCTAGAACGCGAGATGCGGATCGCCGGAGCGGTAAAGTCGTTGGCGGCGCAGGCCGAGGTCGTCGATCGATTGCTCGCCGTCGACGAAGATGCGATTCGTTGGGCTCAGTCGTCGCCGCACGGAAGCGATCTGCACTGCACGCCGTTCGATGCCGCACCGATTTTGCGCGATCTCCTCTTCGCGCGAACGCCGTGTCTGCTCACCAGCGCTACGCTTGCGCTCGGCGGCGATTTCACCTACGTGCGGACTCGCCTCGGCATCGATCTCGCCGACGAACTCGTCGCGGATTCCCCATTCGATTATCGCGAGCAGGCGCGGCTCTTCGTCGCTCCGGCCGATCTCGAACCCGACGACGCGGATTTCGTCGTGCGTGCCTACGCCTTGCTGGAAGAAGCGCTTTCGTATTCGCGCGGGCGCGCGTTCGTGCTCTGCACCTCGTTCCGTCGCGCGGCCGAGTTCGGCGAGCGTCTGCGCGCGAGCGGCCTGCACCCGGTGGAGATTCAGCGGCCGCGCGGCGGGCTCGACCGCGATGGATTGCTCCGCTGGTTCGCGAGCACGCCGGGCGCGGTGCTCGTGGGGACGCGAACGTTTTGGGAGGGTATCGATATGCCCGGCGAGCGCTTGAGCTGCGTCGTCATCGACCGCATCCCTTTCGCGCAGCCCGATCACCCGGTGCTCGACGCACGCGTCCAAGCGCTCCGCGAGCGCGGAGAGGATCCCTTCGCGCGGCTCCAAATCCCGGCGGCGACGATGTTGCTCAAGCAGGGTTTCGGTCGTTTGATTCGCGCGCGAAGCGATCGCGGCGCCGTGCTCGTCCTCGACGGACGATTGCAGGGAAAAGGATACGGTAAGCGCATGATCGCAGCGTTGCCGCCGGCGACGCGCATCGCTCATCTCGATGAATTACGGGAGTTCTTTCAAACGTGACACGATCGACGACGCTTTACCGCACCTTCGGGTTGCTTGTGCTCCTCGTTTTCGGCCTCGCACCGCTACGGGTTCACGCCTGGGGAGAGAAGGGGCACGAGATGATCAACGATCTCGCCGCAGCGAACCTTCCAAGCGAATTGCCGGCGTTCACGCGCACGCAGGCGGCACGCCGCGAATTGCGCTATCTCGGCCCCGAGATGGACCGTTTGAAAGGTTCGGGAAGATCGTGGGACGCCGATCGCGACCCTGGCCACTATCTCGATATCGGCGATAGCGGGAAGATCGCCGGCGTCGTCGCGCTCTCGCACCTGCCGCCAAGCATGGCGGCGTACGAGACCGCCCTGCTGGCTGCGCGGACGACGCCTTATCGCGTCGGCTATCTGCCATACAGCATCGCCGACGGATGGGAACAACTCCGCACCGATTTCGCGCTCTGGCGCGTCGACCGATATGAAGCGCAACACGCAACGACGGCGGCAGCGCGCTCGCGTGCCGCGGTAGATGCTCGCTTACGAGCGACGCTCACCTTGCGCGATATCGGTGTCTGGGGGCATTTTGTCGCCGACGGTTCGCAGCCGCTCCATGTCACTACCCATTTTAACGGCTGGGGAAGCGGGCCCAACCCAGAGCATTTTCCGCAGCTCCGCGGCATTCACTCGCAGTTCGAGAGCGCTTTCGTCGATCGGTACGAGAACGAGCGCATGGTGCAACGAGATATTCCGCCGTACCACGCACTCGATCCGCAGCGCCGCATCTCGCAAAAACGGCTCTTGGCAATCGTCGGCGGCTACCTAGCCGGAACCAACGCCGCCGTCATACCGCTCTATCGAATCGCCGCGCTTGGCGGTTTCTCCAGCGGCAGCGCCCAGGCGCGCGCGTTTACCGCAACGCAGCTCGCCCGCGGCGCAACGATGCTGCGGAATCTTATCGCCTATGCGTGGGAAGATAGTCTCAATGAAAAGGTCGGCTATCCGGCGGTCTCGGTTCGCGCCGTCCTCGCCGGCCGCGCGCGTATGCCGCGATAGCGCTTCTTAAGCGCGCCATTACTTCCGTTAAGGAACGAATCACCGCCCCTTAAGGTCGACGCGATAGCGTGAAGCGGGGATGAAACTTGCATCCCGCTCTACGCTATTTTGTCGTTATAGGGGAAATCGTTTGTGAAGAGACTACTCGTCCTCGCGTTCGCTGTTTGGGTATTCGTTTCCAACGGCGCAACGCTGAGCGCGGCGCCGCTCGGTTCCATTCACGGTCGTATCGTCGCATCGCGCGCCGACCGTAACCTTGCCGGAGCGATTATTAAGGCGCGTTTGCGGGGGTCGGCTTCCGCCATCATGACAACGACCGGTAAAAACGGGTCGTTTCATCTGCAACGGCTTCGTCCGGGAACCTATGTGTTAACGGTCGACGGTCGCTTTCAGGAGCTTGCACCGTACACCGTCGCCGTCTTGAGCGGCGTGACGAAAAGCGTGCGCCTCAAAGTGTTGGCGGTCGTCTCGCACATTATCATCAAGGGACATTCGGTCCGTCCGTTGCCGACCTATTCGAAGGTCTTCCGTAGCGCGCAAACGCAAGTGCTCTTAAGCAAGACGCAGATTGCCTCGCAGGGAGCCCTCGCCGGATCGGCGCAGCTGCTGCAGACTGCACCGGGCGTGTTGATTTCGAGCTACGGCTCGACCGGAGCTGCAAAATCGATGATTACGGTTCGTGGTTTCAAGCAGGGGTGGGCGAACCAAGCCGGCATCGTGGATAACGGCATGATCGGCGTTCGTTTGAACGGCGTCTTCTTGAATAATCCGCAGACGGGGCAGTGGCAGGCCGACGAGATCCCCGATCTCTCGATCCTCGACGGCATGTCGGTCGAGTACGGACCGGGAAGCCCGGTGACGCGCACGTTCGACAGCATCGGCGGGACGCTGAATTTCTATACCCAGCTTCCCGAGAACGCTCCCCACCTGCACCTCTCGGGATCGAGCGGGAACTATGGCGGCAGCGCATTCCACGTCGATTACAGCGCGCCGCTCTCGAAGCACCTCGGGTTCATCATTTCCCACGGTCGTACGTTCACGCAAGGATATCGTAATATTATCGGCAGCGGTACTACCGCACCGGGCTCCACGTATGCGACCTTCGGCGAACTCGTCGACAAATTCGAGCACGGCTCGCTCGACGTTTTCGGCTACAGCGCCTCGGGAACGGAGATGCGCCCAAATCTCATCCCCCTCGCGCCACTGCAAAACTACGACGGGAACGGTAACCCAATCGCCGGGTCGTACGTCACGGCGAACGGCTTCGATCTCAACGGCAATCCGATTCCGGGTGCGACCTATAGCCAGCAGACATCGGGCTTCTACTCGGCGCTTCCGCTGGGCGTCTGGCAAAAGACCGACTCGAATAGCACGCGCCTCGTCGCCGCCGACCTTGAGTTGGGTCTAAAAAACGGATGGTCGCTCTCCAATATCCTTGCCTATCGGCACGGCGATCGGCTGCACGTGAAGAACTTCAATTTCGACCAAGCGAACAATACCGGCCGTTTCGAATACAACAATCCGTTCTCGAATGCGCTCTCGGAGAAACTCACCTTCCACCATGTGAACGCTCGCAACGGCGACGCGCTCGATATCGGCAGCGAGATCTTCGGTTCGCTCTACAACACGCGCAACGCGTTCTACAACTCCGATCCGGTTCAGTCGGCACCGAGCGCTCCCTCGACCATCGCGCAACCATCTATATTCCGGAATAACTACTTCCAGCAGAAGAACTTCACGTTCTACGGGCAATACCTCATGCGCTTCGGCAATCGCTGGAAGTTTACGCCGGGATTCCGCTACGTATCGCTGGCGACGAATTTCTCGAATGCCGGACTCGCCGGCTTCCCCCAATGCCAAGGCGTTCCGGCTTCGAACGGCATCTGCGCGAACAAGACCAAATTGGGTGATTCCGGTACCGTCTTTGCCGGCGTCGAACCGTCGGCGGAGTTGCAGTTTCTCGCCGATCCCAACCTCGCGCTCTACGCGAACTTTGGGCGCGCCTTACGCAGCCCGCAGACCTCGCCCGGCGGCCCGTACCAGGGCATTCCGGTCGCGGGATTGTCGCCGGAGACGGGCACCAATCAAGAAGTCGGCGTGAAGTATTTCCGTCGCTTCGCCGGGCGCATGCTCGACGGTTCGCCGCGCGAGGCGTTTCTCACGGCGAGTTTCTTCGACGAGCGCGTTCGCGATCAATATATTCCCATCGTCATCGGTGCGGGCGTGAAAGTCGCATCGGCCTCGGGGAGCTCGCGCTACTCCGGGCTGACGCTCGCCTTCGATCGTACCTTCGGGCGGAGCGTCGAGCTCTTCGGCGGGCTCTCGACTACGCATGCCTACTTCGATTCCTACGACTATCTCGGAACCAATTACAGCGGACTCCCGGTAACGCAGGTGCCGAAATTTGCCTACAACATCGGGATCGCCGACGAGCAACTTACCGGCGTCGGCGTACTTACCGAACGGCTTTGGGACAACTTCACCGGGCCGCAGCCGATGTGGAACAACCTGCTCGGCCAACCCGATCCCAACGGGTTGCAAATTCCAAGCTACGGTCTCGTGAACGCCTCGATCGGCTATACGAGCTCGCACGCGGAAAGCCCGATCGGCTTTACGCTTTCGGTGAACAACCTCTTCAACAAGCAGTACAACTCCTTCGAATACGTTACCAGCGGCGCGTATTTCGGCGGCGGTATCGGCCAGAGCAATCTCGCCGGCCCCGGTGCGATCCTCGCCGAGCCCGGTGCGCCCCGCGAGGTGCAATTTACGGTCAGCGTTCGCAGCTAAGCAGCAGCTTCGCTACGCGAGCGATCCAAGGGCACCGCGGGAAATGCGCGGTGCCCTTGGCAATGAACGGGGGAGGGTTCGTAAGCGACCGACAAAAGCGGGAAGGCTCGGTGGCGGCGCGAATCGGCGGGCAAAATTCGAGTTCCCGCCGACGTAAGGAGGTTCTTTAGCGTGAAACCACTTCGCGTGCTCGCGATGC
>JAKBCP010000034.1 GCA_021807645.1 bacterium | reverse complement strand
GACGACATCGGCAGCTTTGGCAACCCGTTCGAAATCGAGTTCGCTCATCGGCACCAACGCGTCGACGCCGCCGCCGAGATCGACGAATGCGCCGAAATCGGTGAGGCGCACGACCGTTGCGTCGCATTCTTTGCCGACCTCCAGCGAGGCAATCGTGGCGGCGCGACTCTCGCGTCGTTCCTGAGTCAACGCGCGGCGGCGGGAGACAACGAGGCGTTTGCGCGCTTCGTCGACATCGATAATTTTCACCTGGACTTTCGTGCCGACCAACGGGTCGAGAGCGGCGCCGCGTTGCTCCCCGCTCTGACTCGCGGGTAGGAAGGCACGATAACCATCGATATCGAGCAGAAGCCCGCCTTTAACAAGCGATTTGACGCGGGCTTCGCGGCTCTCACCGCTTGCATGCGCCGCAACGAGGTTCTCCCAACGCTCCTGGGCGCGCTGTCGCGCGGCAAGTTGCTCGGGGGTCGGCCCCTTCGGCGCAGCGGGCGCTTCGGCGACCGGCTCGACGGTCGATGCGGCCGCGTGCTCGGCTGCAGACGCGACGGCAGGCTCGGCGGTTGCCTCGGAAGCGAGTGCGGCTGCGGAGTCGGAAGCGCTCGGGGGAGCGGCAGGCTCGACGGTCGCCTCGGCGGAGTCCGAGGGAGGAGCGATCTCGGCGATCGTGCTCGGCACGGGCGCTTCGGGCGCTTCGAGGGTAGGGTGCTCGTTCATCGGTAGGCTCTCCGCCAAGAATGGCCGCACGAAGCGGCTCGGCATAAAAAACGCCCGTATCGCTTCGGGCGTCGGCAAAGCACCGCTTTTCGCCGCTTGGGTCGCCGGCCCTCCGTGAAAGGCTCTGCCGGACTCCCCGGGAAAGCGTGGCGCCGCATGAATTCCGTAATCGGGGGACGGGCGCAACGGCGCCGCGCGGAGGCCTTCATGGTGCTCGGCACCGGGTCGGATGTGGGCAAGTCGCTGGTAACGGCGGCGCTCTGCCGTTATCTTGCGCGCCGCGGCATCGCCGTCGCTCCGTTTAAGGCGCAGAATATGTCGCTCAACTCCGCCGTCACCCCCGACGGAAAGGAGATCGGCCGAGCGCAGGCGCTTCAGGCCGAGGCCGCCGGCATCGCTCCGAGCGTCGATATGAACCCGATTCTCCTCAAACCGAGTTCGAGCGAGGGAGCGCAGGTGGTTCTGCACGGCGAGCGTTTCGGGACGGTCCATGCCGCCGACTATCGCGGGCGGAACCGAGAGCGTTTCTGGCCGGCGGTGCTCGAATCGTACGACCGCCTCGCAGCGAACTACGAAGCGATCGTGCTCGAAGGGGCGGGCTCGCCGGCGGAGATCAATCTTCGCGAGGGCGACATCGTCAACATGGCGATGGCGCACGCCGCCGACGCGCGTTGTATGCTTGTCGGCGATATCGACCGCGGCGGTGTCTTCGCTGCAATCTTCGGAACGTTGGCGCTCCTCGACGAACGCGATCGCGCGCGGATCGCGGGCTTCACGATCAACAAATTTCGCGGCGATCGCAGCCTGCTCGAACCCGGAATTCTCGAGATCGAAAAGCGTTGCGAGAGTCGCTGTTTCGGCGTCCTGCCGTACCTCAGAAATCTGCAACTCGACGAGGAGGATTCGCTCGCGCTGGAACGGCGGCGACTCGGAGCGCCGTGGGGTGCACGCCGCGACGACGACCGTCTGCGTATCGCCGTCCTCGCCTTTCCGTATCTCTCGAATTTTACCGATTTCGAATCGCTCGCGGCGGAGCCGTCGGTCGAACTGCGCTATACCGACCGCTGCGACGACGTCGCGTATGCGGACGTGGCGATTCTTCCGGGTTCGAAAAATACGATCGCCGATCTGCAATGGCTGCGCGAGCGGCGCCTCGATTTTGCGTTGCAGAAAGCCGGAAGAATTCTCGGCATCTGCGGGGGCATGCAGATGCTCGGCCGTCGCATCGACGATCCACACGGAGTCGAGGCCGGCGGCACGCATGCGGCCCTCGCGATGTTGCCGCTCTCGACCGTGATGTTACGCGAGAAAACGACGATCGCCGTTCGGGGCACCCACCTCGCCACCGGCGAGCCGATCGGCGGCTACGAGATCCACGTCGGCGCCACCTCGTACGGATCGGGGAGCCTTCCGTTTGCGGAGATCGAGGACGGTCAAAGCGCGACGCGACGACGCGATGGTGCCCGTACGGCAGACGATCGCGTTACCGGAACCTACCTGCACGGAATCTTCGACGACGATGCCTTTCGGCATCGGTATCTCGAACGACTACGCGCCTCCGTCGGCCTCGGAGATAACTTCGATCGGCGATTTATCGCACGCGAGCGGGAGCGTTCGCTCGACGAACTCGCCGACGTCGTCGAGCGCGAGCTCGATCTCGCTTCGTTTTTCTCACAGTGGAACTTCCACGGCACCGAGGTAGGTCTCCAGCGCTAGCCGCAGTGCCGTTAACTCCGAGTCTCCGAGCAGGGATTGCCACGAAACGCGTGCGCGTTTCGGCTCGCCGGAGAAGTAGTGAAGCGTCGCACGTTGATGTTGCGGCTCGAAGGTGAGCCCGGAAGCCCCGCCTTTCGGGTCGTGTTCGACCGATACGGAGGCTCCGAAGCCCTCGCGCAGCGTCAGACTCAACGCGCGCAAGCGAGCCTCGGGGCTCGGTGCGTGAATCATATTTTGCATGCCGGCGGTCACCAACGCGAGGCGCACGGCGCTGGGATAGCCGTCGGAGCCGGTCGTCGCCTGTGCGATATCGCGCTCCATCGTGATGACCGCCGTCAGGCGTCCGGCGCCGTCAAACAAGGCGCGAATCTCGATCTCGGTGACGCGCGTTCCATCGGCATTCGCGACCATCGTGCGAAGCGGTGATTCGGCGAACTTCCGATCCTCGACGAGCTTTGCGACGATACCGCCCGCGCGCACGAGATCGAGAAAATGATAGCGGCCGAGCGCGGCTGAGGCGGCGTTTTCATAAGCAACCGCAAATCGATCGCCCTTCGCCGGTTCGAAGATCGTCACCCGCGCGTCGATCTCATCGAGCACCCAAGTGAGCAGCGCGATCTGTCCCATCGCTTGTTTGCGCAACGTGATTTCGCGACCGACCGTGAGCCAGTAGCCGCCCTCCTCCGAATCGTCGAAGATCGGTTGGGCCACGAACTCGCACCAGATATCGCGCCCATCTTTCGCGCGCATCATCAACTCGAGACTGACGACTTTCCTGCGTTCGATACTCTCGGTGAGCGTGTTGAGAATCTGCGGCGTATTATTCGGCGATATCAGGATTCCCGACGAACGACCGATCAGCTCCTCCGCAGCGTAACCGACGAGATGTGCGAAGGCGGCGTTCATGTAGAGAATATGGGAGCCGCCCCGGCTCGGCGGTACGAAATCGCCGATCGCAAAAAAATCGAGCGACTCGTCGACGGCGTGCGCGAGCATGCGGCGTTCGCGCTCCGCGGCGAGGCGCGCGCTGAGATCGTGCAACGAAAAAGCGATAAAATCGTGATCGTCGATCCTGCTGCGGAGCCGACGAGCGTGAATCTCGACCGGGAGCTTCGTTTTGCCGTCCTCGAGCAGAATGCTCGTTTCGCATTGGATGGGGCTGTGGTCGCTCGCGACGGCAACGTAGGAATCGAAGAGCCCTTTGCCGTCTTCGGTACGAATCGCCGTTCCGTCACGCCCGGCATGCGAGGAGACGAGCGAGTGAAATGCCCGGTTACCGTAAACGAGCGTCGGTCGCTTCGCGCCCTCGCGTTCGAGTCGGTAGACCGCGATCGCGTCGGCAGCGACGTCGATACAGGAGGTGAGGATGCTCTCGCGTTCCTCACCGGCGCGAACGGTGGTGATATCCGACGATATCAGCAGCAGGCGCGCTGCGCCATCGCGATCCGGTAACGGTAGCGGCTGGAGTTGCACCCAATAGGTGGAGCCATCGAGCGAGCGAACCTCTCGTTGGATCGCGCCGCAGTTTTCTTCGCGCAGCATTGCCAGTAATTCGAACGCAAGCTTCCGGTTTTCGGCATTGCAGAAGAGCGCGCGTGGCTCGTCCATGACCCGCTCGGGGGTGGAGCCGATCCGTCGCGCCGCCGAAGGATTGATGAACTCGATCTCTGGTTCGCCCGCGGGGAAACGATAGACCGTCAGCCCTTCGGAGAGATACTCGGCATAGTCGAACGTCGCTCGTTCGTCGAGCGATTCGGCGATCGCGGCGGCGAGGAGTTGTAGCTGTTCGCGCGCTCGCTCCGGAAGAGTCGCAGCGTCAATTCTCGGCAGGAGGATGCTTCCACGACCGCTGCGGAGGGGAAAGGCGAAGCTCGAACATTCGTGGTCGATGCGCCGTGCGAGCATTTCAAGTGTCGGCGCCGCGAGCGACCCGACGAGGCTCGCGAGGCGATCCCCCGCAGGGCAGATCGCTGCATCGATCCGTGCCGTCCCGAAACGCTCGACGAGCAGCAGCGCTCGCTCGGTGCCTGCGAGGGAGGCCGCGAGTCGTAGCGCTGCGCTCGAATTATCGTCGGCCATGCTTCTTCCAGGCTACCCGACTCGACGGACCGATAAACCGTGGCTCGCGCATCGATCGAGACTCCGTTCCGGCGTACCCGGCTCGTGTTCCCCCAGTGCAACGCTTCGGCGCATGCTCGCTGCTTCTCCTCGGCAGGGCAGGCGTTATCGGGTGTATTTTTAAGAAAGTTTACAAAATCGAAACGAAGCTAGCTGAATCGGAAGGCTGAGAGCGTCTTCCCGTAGACGACATCATGATAATCGCGTACGGCAGCGCGTTCGGCGGCGCCGGCGACGACGAAGAGCGGTGCGAGATGATCCTCTTGTGGATGGGCATCGCGCGCGTGCGGGGCTTGCTCCCACGCACGAAGGCGTTCTGCGCGCATCGGCGCCGGAGCGAGCGCAGTCTCGTTGAGCCAGCGGTCGAAGCGTTCGGCCCCGTCGTCGTGACCGTCGAAGATGCGGCGAAGGTTATGGTAACTCATCCCGCTGCCGACGATAAGCACGCCTTCCTCTCTGAGCGGCGCGAGTGCCGCCCCGACGGCGTGGTGTTGTTGAGGGTCATAACCGTGCTGCAACGAGAGCGCGACGACCGGAATCTGTGCTTCCGGGTAAATCACTTTCAGCGGGACGAAAACGCCGTGATCTAGGCCGCGCCGCTCGTCGGCCGCCGAGGCGATCCCCGCCGTTGCAAGCAAGTCGCGGACGCGTTGCGCGAGCGCCGGCGATCCTGGAACGTCGTAGCGCAATTCGTAGGTATGGGCCGGGAAACCGCTGTAGTCGTAGATGAGGCTCGGTTGCGGGTTGCTCGTGACCGTCGGTAGCGCGCGCTCCCAGTGCGCGGAAATAACGAGGATCGCGCGCGGGCGTTCCTCGAGGGTCGATGGAAGCGCACGGAGGTACGCTTCCATATTTTTCCAGGGCTCCCCGGGCCACTCCATAAAGAAGCATGGCCCGCCGCCGTGGGGGATGTAAAGGGTCGGTTGCATGGCTAGGAGGCCTGAAGAATTCCCTCGACGTTGAGTTCGATGCGTACTTCGTCGCCGACCAGTACGCCGCCGGTCTCTAACGCTTGGTTCCAGGTCAGACCGAAATCTTTCCGTCCGATCGTCGTGTGCGCGCTGAAACCAACGCGCTGGTTTCCCCACGGATCGGTTGCGCGGCCTTCAAAGCTGACATCGAGTGCGACCGGGCGCGTAACGCCGTGGATGCTCAGATTGCCGTGGAGCGTAAATCGCTCGCCGGAGCCCTCGGCGCTCGTGCTGACGAAGTGGATCGCCGGGAAGTTCGCCGCGTCGAGAAAATCGGGGGACTTCAAGTGGGTGTCGCGTTGCTCTTCGCGAGTGTCGATGCTCGACGCATCGATATTCGCCTCGATCTCGGTCGGCAGCGTTCCGTCCTGAGGAACGGCGAAGGAGCCGGTCACGCCCGTGAAGCGCCCGCGGACTTTCGCGAGCATCATGTGGCGGACGAGGAACTCCACCGAGGTATGGCTGGGATCGATTGCATATTTTTGCAGGGTGCTATTCATTTAAATCTCCTTTTGTGGTATAGTCACTATTGCATACCAAGTACCAGAAATCAATAAGGCACCAAAATGGTATATAGGAACAAAATGGAAACCAAACACGAGCCGGATGCTTTTTCGGGCAACTGCCCGGTGCGCGAGCTGCTCGACCGAATCGCCGACAAATGGACGACGCTGATTATCGGCATCCTCGGGCGAGCCGAGGGTGCCGTCCGATTCGGCGAACTGCGACGCTCGGTGACGGGGATCTCGCAGAAAATGCTGACGCAAACATTGCGCGACCTGGAGCGCGACGGACTCGTAACGCGCACGCTCTATCCGGAGATTCCACCGCGCGTCGAATATTCGCTGACCGCACTCGGGCGCACGCTCGACGAACCGCTCAGCGCGCTCGCGCGGTGGGCGGAGCGCCATATGCCCGAAGTCCGTTCTGCTCAGGAGCGCTTCGACCACCGATAGCGCGATAGCGCGGCCGCGCGCACGTTCACGAGACCTTCTCCCTCGCTTCATCGTTCGGCGCTACGCTGGATCGATCGAAGGAGTGCAGAGCATGAGTATGACCAGACGCGCGTCGCTCGCGACGATCGCAACGGCAATCGCCGGCGGTCTCGCGGCCGACGCATTTTCATTTGCGGGTGCCGATGCGGCGCCCTCGACCGAGCCCCGGCAGAAGATCGGAACGCTCGAAGAGATCAGAGCGAAGGGCGAGATCGCTTTTGCCTATCCCGATGCGAATTCACCGGCGCGTGCGATGCTGCTGACGAACGGCGACGTCGTCGCCTATAGTCTTATCTGCACGCACATGGGCTGCGAAGTCGCATACGCGCAGCAGACGGAAACATTCGCCTGCCCCTGTCATGGAAGCGTCTTCGATGCAGCACGCTCCGGTAAGGTAGAGCGCGGACCCGCTCCGCGTCCGTTACCGGAGATCGCGATTCAGAGTTCGCAGGACGGCGATCTCTACGCCGTCGGCCTGTCGGCGCCGATCTTCGGACGCCCCGAAAGTATCGAAGAGAATCAAGCGCTTTACGGAACGGGCGGCGGACGATGAAACGCACCGAGATTCTCGATCGCCTCTTCGCCGCTCCCGGTGTCGTCGATCTGCGCTCGGTTTCGACGAGCTGCCGGTTCTGTAACGTCGGTTGCGGCTATCGCGTCCGATCGGCGCACGCTTTTGATTCGACCGTCCCCGACCTCCCGATCGTTCGTCTCGCCGACGGTCGCTACGTCCAACTCGTGCCCGACGAGAAGTGCCCGATAAACTCCGGCGACTACTCCGTGCGCGGAGCTTATCTCTCCGAGAC
>JAKBCP010000033.1 GCA_021807645.1 bacterium | reverse complement strand
GTCGCTTTTCGATGCCGCGTCCGCCGAGCGGGCGCCGCAGCGGCAGCAGCGTCGGCACGCTTCCCGGCGGCGCCGGAATCAGTTCATCCGCACGCGGGGGACGCACGATACCACCGTCGGCGAGCGGTTCGCAGGTGTCGTCGAAATAATAGCGCCCGCGCGCATCGGCGTAGGCGAGCGCCGCACGTGCGTGCTTACGCGACATCGCGATCGAGAACCCCGTCGAAGACGCGCACCGCAGGGCCGATCAACGTCGCTTCACCGCGCGCGTCGAACTCAACGGCAAGCGGGCCGCCGGGAACCTCGATCCGTAGCGGCGTCGGCAAGGCGTCGCGCATGCGGACCGCCGCCGCAACGGCGATCGCACCGGTTCCGCACGCCTGCGTTTCGCCGACTCCGCGCTCGAAATGGCGAACGCGTACGCGATCGCTTTCGATAACCGCAAGGTGCACGTTCGCACCTCCGACGAATGCCGGCTCCCGCGCGATGCGCGCGGCGACGGCGGCGAGATCGACTCCTTCCAAACGCTCGACGAAGAGGACGACGTGCGGATTTCCGACCGAGACCACCGTTGCTTCCGGAAACGCATTCGTACCATACGATATGCTCGTCGTCCCCATGGCGACGCGAACGCGCCAATCGCCTACACGGCTCTCGACCGTCGTCTGCCGGATGCCGGCGAGCGTTTCGATCGAAAGATGTTCCGGCTCGCCCGCTTCGGCGAGGTATCGTGCGACGCAGCGAATGCCGTTCCCGCACATCTCCGCCTCACTCCCATCGGCATTGATCACGCGCATGCGCGCGTCAGCAACGACCGAACTCTCGATCGCAAGTACGCCGTCGGCGCCGACGCCGGTATGCCGCTCGCACCAACGCCGCGCGAACGCCGGAAGCTCGGCGACCGGGTACGCGCGCGTATCGAGAACGATAAAATCGTTCTTCGTACCGTGCATCTTCGTAAAAGGAATGAGCGCCATCTACGAAGGCGTTGGCGCATCCGTCAGGGCTTCCTTCGCCGCGCGCACGAGATCGTCGGCCCCGAACCACTCGATGTTCGGCTCGGAGCGAAACCAGGCGATCTGACGCCGTGCGTAACGACGCGTTGCGCGCGCGAGTGCGACCAACGTCTCCTCGAAGGTGCTCTGCCCGCGCAGATAGGCGAGCGCCTGCGGGTAGCCGACGGCATCGGCGGCGACGGCACGCGTTCCTAAAGCCTCGGCTTCCTCGAGAAGACCGCCGGCGAGCATCGCGCGCGCGCGCCGCTCGATGCGCCGATCGATCTCGGGAAGCGGCAGCGCGAGCCCGAAGGTACGCATCGTCAGCCCGTGCGAGCGCAGCGTCGGAATCGCCGCGGTCGCCGCGCGCGGCGGTGCAAGCGCGATCTCGAGCGCGCGCCCGATGCGGTAGAGATCGTTCTTCTCGATCGCCACAGCACGCTGCGGATCGCGAAGCGCGAGCCACGCGTGGAGCACCTCGGGCGGATGCACGCGCATCTCGGTTGCGATTCGCGCGCGCAGCCGCTCATCGCCACGCTCCCCGAGCGCGACATCGCCGCGGAGAACGCGAAGGTAAAAACCGGTTCCGCCGACGACGATGGGGCGCCGTCCGCGCGAGCGAATATCGAGGATCGCCGCCATTGCGTCGCGCGCGTACTGCGCCGCGGAATAGCGCTCTTCGGGATCGAGAAACTCGATGCAATGATGGCGAATCTCCCGCTGTGCTTCCTCATCCGGGGCCGCCGTGCCGACGCGCATTCCGCGGTAGATCTGCCGCGAATCCGCACCGACGATCTCGCCGCCGACGGCGCGAGCGATCTGCATCGCTACCTCGCTCTTACCCGACGCCGTCGCGCCGACGATCGCGCAGAGATCGCTCACGCGCGCTTGAAGAGCCTCGCCACCATGTCGGGCTCGATGCGCAGCATCGTGGGCCGCCCGTGCGGGCAGTGCATCGGATTTGCGCAGCGCTGGAGATCGTCGACGAGGCGCGACATCTCGGCAAAGGCGAGACGCTCGCCCGCCGTGGTCACGGAGTGGCACGCGAGCGAAGCCCAGACACGCTCGCGCACGTCGCGTTGCGGGGCTTCATCGGCGAGATCGTCGAGAAAGCCGGCGATATCGAACGCGCGCGCGCCGTAGCCCGCAGGCGTCGCCGTAATGCGAAAACTCCGCTCGCCGAACGCTTCGATTGCGAGGCCGCCTTCGCGCAGCGAGTCCAGCGCGAATTCGAGACGCTCGCTCTGCGCCAGATCGAGTTCGACAATCGTCGGCACCAACAGCGGTTCGCTCGGGGCATGCTCGGCAGCCGCTGCGACGATTCGCTCGTAGGCGATGCGTTCGTGGGCCGCGTGCTGATCGACGAGAAGAATCGTGCTTCCATCGCTTGCCAGAATATAGGTTGCATCGATCTGCGCGAGGACGCGCAGGCCGTTCGTCGTCACCGCCACGGCACCGGAGCGATCGGCATCGACCTGCAGAAGTTGCGCTTGTTCGTAGCGCTCCGGCGGAGCGAGCGATATCTGTTCGCCGGGAGACGCACCCAAGTTTTGCGCCAGGCGTTCGCGCGCGTCTCCGCGCAACGTCGCCGACAGCGCATGCCGAACGCTGTCGGCGACCTGCGAACCGAAGCGAAGGCGGACGTCGCTCTTGGTCGGATGGACGTTCGCATCGACGTGGTCGGGAGGGATATCGAGCATCAGCACGCCGTACGGTTGGCGGCCGATCATCGCGAAGGTCTGATATCCCGCGCTCCAGGCTCCCGCCAACAGCGTGCTGCGTAGCAGGCGCCGGTTGACGAAGAGCAGTTGCATGCGTCGGTCGGCGCGTTCGTTGCCGGGCGCACTGATGAAGCCACGCAAACTTCCGTGCATCGCCGCCGCCGCCGCGCTATCGATCTCCAACATCGTGCGCGCGGCCTCGCGCCCGAAGACCGCCGCGAGGCGCTCGCGCGGCTCGTCGGTCGCGGGCATCGCCCACTGCTGCTCGCCGTCGTTGCGCAAGAGAAACGAGATCTCGGGATAGGCCAACGCGAAGGCGCTCAACCAGCCGTTCACGCGCGAGAATTCCGTCCCGGGAGATTTGAGATATTCGCGTCGCACCGGAACGTTCTCGAAGAGCCCCTCGGCGACCACGCTCGTCCCCGCCGGTGCGGCGACCCGCACGACCGGTTCGATGCTCTCGCCGAACGCAACGATCTTCGCGCCGATCTCTGCATCGCGGGTACGCGAGACGATGGTGAGGCGCGAGACGGCGGCGATACTCGCGAGCCCTTCCCCACGAAAGCCTAAGGTTGCAACGGCATGGAGATCTTCGGCATCGCGCAACTTGCTGGTAGCATGACGCGCCGGTGCGAGTGCGAGATCGGCGACGGCAATACCGATGCCGTCGTCGTTGACCTCGATGCGCGCGATGCCGCCCCGCTCTAACGAGACCTCGATGCGGCGTGCCCCGGCATCAACGGCGTTCTCCACCAACTCCTTGACGACCGAGAGCGGGCGTTCGACAATCTCGCCGGCGGCGATTTGCCCGATCGTCCGTTCGTCGAGTGCTGCGATCTGCGTCATGAGTCGCCCATTAAAGCAGCCGTAACTGTTCGCGACTCTCGGTCGCCGTCGGGCGTTTGCGCATCGGAACGCGGGTCTCGAGATCGGGGGCCGCGCCGAGGCTCTCAGCGATCTCTTGAGCGCGCTCGACGACGCCGGCCGGTAACCCGGCCATGCGCGCGACTTCGATACCGAACGACCGCGACGAACTCCCCGGCTGCACGCGATGCGAGAAGACGGGTTCGTTCCCGCGGCCGAGATTCTCTACCGCGGTAATGTGGTAATTCGCCACCCCCGTCCAATGCTCGGCGAGCGCACAGAGTTCGTGGAAGTGCGTCGCGAAACAGGTCATCGGCGCTCCGTCGCCGAGGGCGAGAATATATTCGCAGATTGCCTGCGCGATTGCGAGCCCGTCGATCGTCCCGGTACCGCGACCTATTTCATCGACCAGCAATAGCGAACGCGCGGTACAGCGTCGGAGAATATTCGCAGCCTCCGCCATCTCCATATAGAACGTCGACTGTCCCGAGGCCAGGTCGTCTCCCGCGCCGATGCGCGTGAATATGCGATCGACGATCCCGAGCTTCATGCTCTTTGCCGGGACGAACGAACCGATCTGCGCGAGGATCGTCAACAACCCAATCTGTCGAAGGTAGGTCGATTTCCCGCCCATGTTCGGCCCGGTCAAGAGAATAAAACGATGCTCGCGCTCGAATAGCCGCACGTCGTTGGGCACGAAACGGCGTTGTACGACGGCCTCCATCACGGGGTGCCGACCATCGACGATCTCGATGCGCGACGCATCGAGGAAATCCGGACGCACGTAGCCGCGCGTCGCCGCTTTCTCGGCGAGCGCAACGCTGACGTCGATCGCCGCGAGCGCAGCGCCCGCAGCGGCGAGCGCATCGGACTGCAATGCGACCCGCTCGACGAGCTCGGCGAACAGGCGAAGTTCGATGCGCTCTTGGCGGCTCTGGGCGCTTGCGATCGCCGTTTCGAGATCCTTGAGCTCCGGCGTCGTGTAGCGCTCGCTGCCGGCGAGGGTCTGGCGCCGGACGTACTCCGCCGGAACGCGCGCGGCATACGCATGACCGACCTCGATGGCATAACCGAAAGCGCTGGCGTACTTGACCTTGAGGCTCTTGATTCCCGTCCGTTCGCGTTCGCGTTCTTCCAAAGCAGAGATACGCCCGCGCGCGTCTCCTCGCAGCGCGATGCACTCCGCAAGTTCGGGATCGGCCTCGGGGCGCACCGCGCCGCCGTCGCTCAAGCGCGCCGGAGGTTCCTCGGCGAGCGTCGCGTGCAGATCGGCGAGCACTCCGTCAAAACCGAGTAACGCCGCCTTGCGCCGTGCGAGCGCTTCGGGCAACAACGCGGGGATCTCCGCCATCGCCTCGAGCGTTCGCCGCAACGAAGCGAGATCGCGCGGATTTGCGCGCCGCAGCGCGATTTTCTGAGCGATCCGCTCGATGTCGAAGCAGCGACGCAAGATGTCGTGGAGCTCTCCGCGCAGCGAGTGGGCATCGACGAGCGCCGCGATATCGTCGAGTCGGCGTTCGATTCGCCCGCGATCGATCGAAGGAGCCGAGATGCGCCGCGCGAGCAAGCGCGAGCCCATCGAGGTCGCGCAACCGTCGAGCGTCGCCAGCAACGTCGCCCGCTCGTTCGCACCCTCGGCGCGCAGCAATTCGAGATGCTTGCGCGTGGACGGATCGATTGCGACGTGCGCGGCATCCCGTCGGTACTCGGTGCGCGAGCGTAGCGCGGCGCCTTCGGTAACGATCCCGGTACGCGCGAGAAAGCGTTCGAGCACCTCTCCCGCGCGCGCCATCGCTAACGACTCGACGAGCGAGAATCCCGGCACCGCGTCAACCGCACGCGCCGACGCACCGCCGATCGGCAGCGTCGCGATACGCGCACCGAGATGTTCAATCTGCTGGCGCAGCGTGGTATAGCCGCCCTCCGGTATATCGAAGACGATCTCCGCGGGCGCGATTCGCGCCAGTTCGGCGACCAGTTCGTCCTCACCGAGCTCGCTTGCGAATGCGGTGCCGAAACTCTCGCCGGTCGAAATATCGCAGTACATGAGACCGAAGGTGTCGTCGACGTAACTCAGCGCCGCTAAAAAATTATTCCGTTTCCCGTCGAGGAGATGCTCCTCGACCAGCGTTCCCGGCGTAACGACGCGAACGACGTCGCGGCGAACCAACTTGTTCGGGCGCGGCTCCTCCATTTGCTCGGCGAGCGCGACGACGAAACGCTGATCGACGAGTCTTCGGAGATAGGTATCGAGCGCGTGGTGCGGCACGCCGGCCATTGCCACGCGCGTTCCGCCTCCGGAATCTTTGCCGGTCAACGCGATCTGCAGCGCGCGGGCGATCGTCTCGGCGTCCTCGCCATATGCCTCGTAAAAATCGCCGACGCGCGCGAGCAAAATCGCCTCGGGGTTGCGAGCCTTCATTTCGAAGTACTGCTCGATCGCCGGCGAGCGTTTTGTCGGTGCACTCACGCGCGCGAACGCCTAACCATCGGTCACAGGAGCGAGAGAACCGGCAGGGCTACCGCCGAGCCCGGCTCGGAAAAACCGGCGGCACGCGCGCGAACACTCCCGGAGTTTCCCCAGACATGCGCTTCGAGAATCTCGATATCGAGCCACGGTTCGCGAGCGTAGCGTGCGGCGTCGTAATCGGGGGGCATCGGCGCGTTGACGGTCACGTTATCGGTAGCCTTTGCCGTTAACCGGTTCGGATCTTTCTTCGACGGCCCGACCACGAGGCAGCGTTCGATGCGCCCGATCTTTCGCGTGTGGTACGCGGTGCTGGCCTCGTTTTGCGCTTCGATGAGGCGTTCGAAGCGTTCGTGAGCGACCTCGCGCGGCACTTGCTCCCAATTCGCCGCCGGGGTGCCGCGCCGGATCGAATAGATAAACGAATACGCATTGGCAAAGACGCCGCTACGTACGTAAGCGAGCGTCGCTGCAAAATCGCTCTCCGTCTCGCCGGGGAAGCCGACGATGATGTCGGTCGTGATCGCCCATGCCGGAAGATATCGCGCGATCCACGCGACGCGCTCGTCGAATTGCGCGCGCGTATATTTCCGATTCATGCGGCGCAAAACAGAGTCGCTCGCCGACTGCATCGGCAGATGAACGCGAGGATTGAGCGCGGGGATCTCGGCGAAGCCGGCGATCGTCGCCTCCGAGAAATCCTTCGGATGGGGAGAGATAAACGAGAGCCGTTCTAAACCGGGCAACGCTGCGACCGAACGAACGAGTGCGAGAAAATCCGTGCCGTCGGCGGGATCGCGCCAGGCATTCACGGTCTGGCCGACGAGCATCACTTCGCGCGCGCCGGTCGCTATTTTCTCGGCAACCTCGGCGCGAATCTCGGCAGCGGGACGATGGTCGAAGCGACCGCGCACGTGCGGAACGATGCAAAACGTGCAGTAATACGAACAACCGCGCTGCACGTTGACGAAGGCACGGAGGTGCGAAAACGCATCGGTGACGCCGTCGGCGGTGCCGCCCATCGGCTCGAGCAGGGCCCGCTGCTCGATCGCTTCGACATCGGGATCTTCACCGAAATCATCGCGCCAGCGTTCGAGGCGATCGCCGAGCGCGCGCAACTCCTTGGTTCCGTAGATCGCATCGACGTGCGGCGCAAGCTTCGCCATGCGGTCGCGATCCTGCTCGGCGAGACAACCCATCACGACGATCCGAACGCTCGGATCGGCGCTCTTGAGCGCCCGAAAGTGATTCATCCGTCCGTACGCGCGCCGTTCGGCATTATCGC
>JAKBCP010000032.1 GCA_021807645.1 bacterium | reverse complement strand
CCCCCCCTGCCGCCGAAGAGCGCGCTCAACACCCTATCGCCCCACCAGCGGCGCATTCTCTCCGCCGACGGACAGACGATTACGATCGTGGGCACGGGTGGTGGTTGTGCGACGGCGGTTGGTTCGAGCTATCCCGTCGGATGCACGGTTAACTGGCAGGCGAATAATTTACTCAACGGCGGCGATACGTATCAGGACTATCAGGCGCTCTCGAATCAAACGACGATTACCGCAACCGGCGGTACCTATAATCCGCCCGACGGGCCCAACGCAACGACGATGAACACGCCCGGCACCTACGTGTTTGCGACCTACGATGTCACGTCGGGGCAGTGGGCCGCGGTGGCGTATATCGCGGCGGGCCCGGTGGCGACGTTACGCGTCTATCAGGATGCATATCATACGACCGAGACCTACCAATACGATGCCAATACGAGCGCGGCGGCATATATCGACCTGAAGAATACCGCGGCGAACGATCTTTATGTCGTCGACATCGAATATACGGGGCAGCACCCGACGTGTGTGTTTTCAGCGCCCATCCAGACCGGTGGCCTTCCTGCAAATACGCTCTGCGATCCATCGCAGGCGGCCGGAGAGACCGCCCCAGGAGGAGAGCTCAGCGTTACTTGGCCGATCGCCGGTAATAATTACGCGGCTGGAACCTATTCGATTACCGTTTACGATAAAACGATCGGCGAGCGCATCGGCCAGGTGCAAATCGCGATGACCGGTACGTCGGGAATCACGATGACGCTCTCGCAAAACACCGTCGGCGCGAATACCGTGGCGACGCCCTCGCCTGCGCCCGTGCGCACCCCGGGGGTCGCGACGATCTTTGCCTGGGATAGTGCGACCGAGCAATCGGTCTCGGGGCTGACCCTTGGTGTCGGTGGATTAACAAACGGGAACTACCTGTGGTCGGTGAACGACCCGGATGGAGTCGTCATCGCCCAGAATGCGGTCGGCCCGATCTCCGGCGTCCAGAATCAACCGTTCTCGTTCTCGGCGATGGGTATTGCCGGACCTGGGACCTTCCCATCACAGACCTTTACCGCATCGTTATTCAACCAGACGACCGGGTCGGTCTTCGCTTCGCAATCCTTCAAACTTGTCGGATACGCCGATAGTACCGTCTTTCACACCACGAGCGATGTATCCTCACTCTCGGTTCCCGCCGGCGGCAATACGGCGACGACGCTGAAATTCACGAATTCCGGGGATACGATTTACGGCACCGGAAACGGCGATGCGCTCTCCGCGTTCGCGTTTACCACCGGAAAAGACTTTCTCGCGAACGGTGCAAATGGGCGTGGCATCGAGGTCGCCCTCTCGGGATCGACGCTTGCGCAGTGCGCATCGGTGAGCGGCTGCTCCACCACGGTAAGCGATACGAATGGTTCGGTCTGGGTCGTTCATGATTTTTGCAGCGATGCGACACCGACGGCAACCTCGGAATGTTACCTCCTGCTTCAGCCGAACAGCAACGGCTACGCGCTTCCCGTCGGGCAATCGATCTCGATCGGATCGGCGACCTTCTATGCCGCAAACGGCATCACTTGTACGACAAACTGCGAGGGGCTGACTTCGATCCTTCCGGAGCACGGCGTCGAATGGTCGAACGATAATACGCAATATGCATCCTTCCCCGTTTATTTCACGACCGGTGCCGCTCTGACCGCGACGGCCCACATCGCCCTCGATGGTGCGAATACGCCGGCCGGGAATTTTGCGGTCGGCGGAGCCGCACCGATCCCCGAAGCCCACCTCTATCAATCGCGATTCCTGCAGGCGAGCTATAACGGTAACTCACCGGACGTCCTCTCGCCGCCCCAGAGTTACTTTAATATCCTCGGTTTGACAATCAAAAATACCTCGGGTACGAACATCACCGAGTTTGCCTTCACGCAGGCGGGTGCTCTCGTATCGCAAAATGCTTTGGTCTATGTTGCCGTCGACGGGCAGTCCGCTGGAAACTGGGCGATTGTCGGATGCCCTGCACAATTGAGTAATGCCTTCGTCTGCGTGCAGGGGAGAGGCGGCCACCACATCGCGAGTGGAACGACGCAGACGATCTATATCGACCTCGAGGAGTCACCGATTGCGGCTCCGTACGCCGATTTTACGGTTGAAGCGCTGAAGCCCGTGACTTTCGCGATCGCCGCCGATAATGCTGCGGTGTCGGTCCCTGTCAATAGTCCGCCGTTGACCGTCGATTCTCTCGCCTTCGCCGAATACTCGTTGAGCGCTGCGGGAATGTCGGCTTCGTTCTCACCCGGCACGGTCGGGCAGGGGTCGAATCCTACGCTTGGCGTTGTGGTCACGAATACATCGCTAACCACCGATCCTTATCCCGATTATCTCGATTCGGTGATCATTGAAATGCCGAACTCGTACTCGTTGGGCGGCACGCCGACGACAAGTACCCCCGGCTGGAGCTACCTCGGCCAGAATAGCGGTGGGGGAGTTACCGATCTCTGGTTCGGAGTCTGCCCCGCGCAGTTCGCGACCGGCGACGGCCCGCCGAATAGCCCTCCGATCGGCCTGACTTACCCGCTGCAAAATCCCTATCCTGCGCTGCCGCAGTGCTCGACTGCGCAGGAGGATAACTCCCTGGCTCCGGCGGGCGGTGCCGGCAACAGCACGCTCAACGTGAACATTCCGTTACAGAACTTCAACACGACCGGCCAGGTGACGTTTACGATGTACGGGCACGGCGCGAACGTAAACGGGTGGTCGCTCGGGAAGCAGTTCTCGCTTGAGGTCACCCCTGTGTCGGCGTCGGTAGGTTTCTCGAAGGTCGGGAAATATGGCTCACCGCAAACGGTAGCCACCAACACCGTCCCGCTCGTCGGCGGAAACAGCAGCCCCACCTACGGCAACTCGTTCGTCTACTCCGTCAAGAATACGTCGAAGACGCAGAATATCACGTCGTTTCGCGTGCGGGTTCCCGGGACGGACGTCAACGGGCTCAACGCGACCGATTCGAGCGGTAATTTCTGGCACGTCACCGGCGCAGTACCAACCCTGTCGGGAAATGTTGACGGCTGCACCGTTACCAACTCGCTGGCCGCAGAATCGGCGACCGCAGGCGGAGCCGATGGCGTCATCGATATCGGCGGCGGCACCTGTGCGTTGAAACCCGGTGATACGATCGTCCTGAGTTTTAGCGCGATCAATCCCGAATCGCAGAGCGATTCGTATCAATTCGATACCTATTGTCTCAACGATACCTCGGGGAGTTGTAATCTCAGCTATAGCAATTCGAATAATCTTACCGGCGGCGAGGCTTGGCTCGGTGATTCGCGTATTAAAGTGCAGCTCTCGATCGGTCTGAACATGGTCGTCGATCCAAGTAATCCCGGGCCGGGCGGTTCGACCCCCGTTGTGAATTGCCCGTCTTGCGCATTCTCCGGCCAAACGGTCGATGTCGGTACTGTCGGATCGAACTCCACTGGTACCTATTCCGATGTTGTACTCGCCTCGGTGATCATTCAATCGAGCACGACCGTTAACTGGACGCTCTCGGTCTATGCGTCAAACAATCCGGCAACTTCGGGCATCGGTTCACCGACAAATGAACTACAGGTTCAAGACGACTCCGCGAACTCGACCTCGGGTGCGGGTATTAATTTCGACCAGACGGTGTTTGGAGTGATCCCGACAAACCCGGGGACGCCATTGCAGGTCGCCCACGGCGCGAGCATAACATCGCGGACAAATCCTTACGATATTTTGCAGAATTATTCGGTCACGTTGGGTACCGAAAATGTCATTCCGCAGCAGTCAACGCTAACCTATACGCTCATTGCGAATTAACCCGATCGCGTCGATTCCGGAGATCGCCCGTTTCGCCGAGCAATGCGCTCGCGAGGCGGGCGATCTGCTTCTCGAACGTGCTGCTCTGCCACGCGAGATCGCCGAGAAATCGCGCCGCGCCGATATCGTCACCGACGCCGATCGCGCAAGCGAGGCGTTCTTGATCGAGCGATTGCTCGCGGCGACGCCGCAGGCGGCAATTCTCGCCGAAGAATCGGGCGCACGTGCCGGGACCGGCGACGAGCGGTGGATCGTCGACCCGCTCGACGGCACGACGAATTACGCGCATGGCTATCCGATCTATTGCGTCTCGATTGCGTACGAGCGCGCCGGAATCGTCGAGATCGGTGTCGTGCATGCGCCGGCGATGGGCGAAACATTCGTCGCCGTGCGCGGCGCCGGAGCGCGGCGCAACGGCGAACCGATCTCCGTCTCGCGGATCGACCGGCTCGGCGATGCGATGCTCTGCACCGGCTTCCACCCCGCCGATTATGCGACCAACGCGCGCTGCTTTGCCGCTGCCTCGGAACGGGTGCAGGCGGTTCGGCGCGACGGCTCCGCCGCGCTCGACCTCGCATACACCGCGATGGGACGCTTCGATGGCTTTTGGGAGTTTGGGCTCGCGCCCTGGGATCTCGCCGCCGGAGCGCTGCTGGTCGCGGAGGCGGGCGGCGCGGTCAGCCGGGTCGATGGCGGCCTATTGACGCTGGACGGGCCGAGCATTCTCGCCGATAACGCTGCCGTACACCAGGAGTTGCGAGCGCTACTGCACAAGGCGAGCGCATGACCGCACCACGGCTCGCCTTCCTGTTCGGACTTCTCTTTCTCGTTGCCGGCGGCTTGGCGTTATTGCCGGCAACAGCGCCGCTTGCGCCCTTCGATGCCCCGGTCGTCGTCACGCTCGATCCACATTATCGGTTGCTCTTCGGCCTCTTCCCGGTAAATTTGGCACACGATGCAATCCACTTACTCGTCGGAGTCTTCGGCCTGATCGCGGCAAGAAGTTTCGCGAGCGCGACCGGATATTTCCGTAAGCTGTTCTGGTTCTATCTTCTCGTCGGCATCCTCGGCGCGATTCCGATTACCAACACCCTCTTCGGCATCGCGCCGATCTACGGCTGGGACGTGCTCTTGCACCTCGGCACCGCCGTCGTCGCGTGGTTCGCCGGCTATGGCCGGCTCTCGGTCGAGCCGCTCCCTACACTCCCGTAACCTTCCCCTACGCGCGGAGCGGAGGGGCGTGTAACCAGCTTCCGGTACGCAGCTTCCATTCCGTCAACGCAGCGCGCGCGATCCAGGCGATGATCCAAGCGAAGGGCACGGAAAAGAGCCCGTAATGCAGCCGTTCGATGCCCAGCCACGCGAGCGGAATCACGAGTGCGTTACAAAAAACGCCGATGCTCATCGAGAATGCCGTGTCCCCCGAGGCGCGTATCGGCGCCAGCGAGACCTGTGCGATTCCTTTCAGCGGCAACGTCACCATATGCAGCGCGAGCGGTAGCGCCGCCATCGACGCGACCGTCGCGTCGAGCGTGAAGAGAAACGCGAGCGGCCACGCGAAGAGCGCGACGAGCGCTCCGGCGAGCGTGGAAAAGAGGAGCCCGAGGCGGCGAGCGCTCGCGACGAAGCGCTGCGCGCCGAGGAAATCTCCCGCTCCGAGTCGCTGGCCGACGACGATCTGCGTCGTGCTCTGCATCGGGCTGGGGACGACGAAGGTGGCATCGGAGACGATCGTCAGCGCGCGGAAGCCGGAGATCGCAAGGGCCCCCAGCGGTGCAAGCATCGTGACGATGGCGACGTCGGGGAGAATCAGCGTGACGAGGAAGACCGATTCGGGCAGCCCGAGCCATGCAGTCCGCAGCGCCAGGGCGAGATCGGCATCGAGGCGCGCGAAGATGCGATAGTGCGGCCGCCGAGCGACGTAATAGATCGCGAAGATCGCCCCGATGCTCTCGGCGAGCAGCGAGGAGATGCCGATACCGACGATCCCGAGGGGATGGTGCGTGAGCCAACCGAGACCGAGAACGAATAAGAGCGGTACGTGTACGATATTGATCGTCGCGAGCACGGCGATCCCGAGCTTACGGTTCCCCGCCGCACCGAGCGAACCGATCAGCGTTCCGTCGATCGCCATCGGAAGAAGCGCGGCGCAGCGGAGTACGAGATAAATTGCCGCGTCGTGCAAGCTTGCCAAATTCCCGATCATGCCGTGGAGCACATGATGCCCGAAGAGCGCCGCAGCTGCAGTGGCAAGCAGCGCGAAGAGGATGGGAATCGGCATTCCCGCGCGCACCGCGCGCGCATACCCCTCGATATCGTTCGCGCCGATTCGTTGCGCGGTGATGATGCTCGTCCCGGTCCAGAGCCCCGCCATCGCGAAGATCAGCACGAGTTGCAGCGTGATCGCTGCGGTCGCACCGGCGAGTGCGACGACGCCGAGCGAGCCGATCGCGATCGTATCGACGATGCCGAGTAACTGATCGCCGAGCATCTGGGCGGCAAACGGCATCGAATACCGTCGTAGCGCCGCGCCGACGTCGGTGTGGTCGACGATCATGTAGGGTTACTCCGGAAGGTTCGAGCGGATCGCGTCGAGCTCGGCGAAGAAACGGTCGATCTCTTCCTCGGCCGTATAGAAGTGGGGACTCACGCGCAACCCGCAGCCGGGACGGTAATCGAGAAAGACGCGACGCGCGATCAACTCGTGATACGCGCGTTCGGAGTGCGCGAAATCGATGCCGATCCATCCGGTGCGTTTCGCCGGATCGAGCGGCGTATTGACGCGGAGTCCGCGCGCGAGCGCCTCGTCGGCTATACGCGTGGTGAGCAGAATGTTGCGTTCGCGAATGCGCGGGATGCCGACCTCGGCGATCGCCGCATGCCCGGGCTGCGCGACCACGTAGCCGGGGATCGTCGGCGTTCCGTGCCCGAAACGATACATCGAGTGCGCGTATTCGATCGGCGCGGCCTCGAAAGAGAAGGGTCGCTCGTGCGCCATCCAGCCGGTCACCGCTGGGCGCAATCGTTCCAGTAACGCGGGGCGTACGTAGATCCAGCCGCAGCCGGGGCCGCCGCAGAGCCATTTGTGGCTACCGCCGGTGACGATATCGAGATCGAGCGCGCGCACATCGTAAGGAACGATGCCGGTGGTCTGATAGGCGTCGACGCAGAGCAGCGCGCCGACCTCGCGGCAACGCGCCTGAATCGCCGCGATATCGGCGAGCGCACCCGAGACGTAATAGGCGTGCGAGATCACCGCGAGCGCCGTTCGTTCGGTGATCGCCGCGCAGATGCGATCGGTTGGAATCGTGCGGCCGTCGTCGGAGGGTACGATCTGCGTGCGCGCTCCGTAGCGCTCCCATTCTCTCCAGACGTAGGTGAGCGAGGGGAACTGCAACGCCTCGTAGAGTACCTCGTTCCGCTCGCCGCGAAAATCGATCGCGGTCGCAAGCGCGGCTTGAAGAACCGAGACGTTGGGGCCGAGGAACGTGCTGCCCGGAGTTGCGCCGATCAGCGCACCGATGCCGTC
>JAKBCP010000031.1 GCA_021807645.1 bacterium | reverse complement strand
AGAAGCGAACGCACGTTTTTAGAGGATTGAGGAGGGACGGTCGTCCCCGATCACCGAGGTCATCGACTCGGCGATCGAGACCGACTTTTTTGCGAGTTGCAAATTTCCGGCGAGCAAAAAGCATTTTGCCGCACTAACGTAAGCATCGGCGATCTCTTTCCCTTGCTTCGAATCCTCCGCTAACTGCAGATACATTTTACCGGCGAGCCGCAACAGCTTGTTCGATAGATCGGGCTGCTGTTGGCGCCCCGCCATCGCCGAAGCGCTGCGGAAGGCAATCGCCGCGCGGGCGTGCTGCAACTGACGCTCCGCGCGTTCGGCCTCTTCGAGATAGAGATCGAGCGCCTCGGCGAAGCGGCCGAGCTGTTCGGCGTGCGTGGCGGCGATCCAGCCTGCATCTTCCTCGCCGGCAACGGGCGGCGCAGGCGCACTCGCGGTAGCCGCGGGTGCTGCTGCCGCAGCTGCGGGTGATGCTGCCGCAGCGGAAGTGGAGGCAACGCCGGCAGCGTGTGTCGGTTCGGGCTTGAGTGGGACAGACGGCTCTGCGAGCAGGGTGCGCCAGCGCAGATGCCCGGCTATGCGTGCGACGAGTTCCTCCGGATCGAACGGCTTCGTAATATAATCTTGCGCTCCCGCCTCCAACGCGGCGACCTTCTCCTCGGTCCCGCTCTGCGCGGTCACCATGACGATCGGAATATCGCGCGTGCGCGCGTCGGCGCGTAATTTTGCCGCCGTGTCACGCCCGTCGAGGATCGGCATGCGATAGTCGAGCAGGATGAGATCGGGCCGATCCGCGACCGCACGCTCGAAGGCATCGGCGCCGTTTCCGACCGCCGCCGCACGGAATCCGCGACGCGTCAACAGTGCGAGCAGCAAGCGCCGGATATTGGCATCGTCGTCGGCGACGAGAATCGCTCCACGCGACGGCGACTCCAATTCGTGTGCGACCCGCTCCGTCGAGAGCGCGAGTGCCACATCGTCGCTCCATGCCTCTAACTGTGCGGCCACCCCAAGCGTGATTTTCTGCGGGCTAAAAAACTCGATATATCCGAAGGCACCGGTTGGACCGACGAGCGGCATCCCTAAGCGTTCGCCGGAAAAAACGGGGATCGCCGCCGCGATCCGTTCGCGAATCTCGCCCGGCGATGAGCCGAGCGCGCTCTCTTCCTCGCTCGTCGCGCGCGCTGCCAGGATCGGTAGAGCGCCGCCTTCACCATCGAGCCAGATATCGACCTGACGAATCCCGAATTGCGCCAAAGCTTCCTGTGCGCGCTCGACCGGATACACTATATATTCACTCCGTAACTAATCGTCGGCCGGAAATCGACGTACGTTTTCGATATACCGATCGGCAAGAGATTTCCTCGTAAATAGGTACCGGCGACGCCGCCGAGCTCGATCGCCGGGCCGCGCAAACCGAACGGAGTAAGCCGCACGCCAAGCGTCATCTCGGCGTAATTTCCGTAAAAATACGGATGCGTATCGAGGGCCAAGACGCCGCGAGCGAAGAGGGTCACCGGGTGCGATTGCAACGGTGGGGTGCTGCCGATCTCTACTTGTTCGTAGAACTGAAGATCGTGGTAGCGACTGTAGTAGATACCATCGCCGAAAAAGTTGCCGTAGGCGGCCTTCCGTTCGGCGGCGCCGCCCCACTCACGATAGTATTCGAGGCCACCGCGTAGATCGCCGCCCGAGGGCGTCGCCGCGATGGAGCCGATCTTCGTCGTCGCTCCGCCCTGAACGAACGCCCGCAACCCGGCGCTATTGGTAAATTGCAGGCCGAGAGCGAGCCCGGCGTAGTTATCGTTGAGTGTTTGCGGAACGACGCCGCCGCCGGTGCGCGTATCATCGTTCGCAAAGAGATCGACGAACGGGCGAACAGCATGCGATGGAGAGCCGAACGGCTTATACGCATCGATCGAAAAAACCGTGTCGCGGTATTGCGAGGTGTGCTCCAAGTAGGTGTAAAGGAAACCGGCCCGGTCCGGAGCGGCGCTCGCGACGGGGCTCGGGGCCGGGCTCGTCGCCGGTTCGGCGGCGAGGACGCGTGCAGCGTGCAGCATAACAACGAGAGCGATGGGTACGAGGAAATATTTCATTTTACGTTCGTCGTTCCGATCGTATAGATGCGCAGCATGTGCCGTGCGGTATCCCACCGGCTGACAAAAAGACGATTGCCTTCGAGCGCCAGCGAGCGCACATTGCCATGTAGGGGCGCGAATGCCCGCTCCGCCCCGGCCGGCGTCACATATATCAGACGCTGCATCCTCCGGTCGTAGGTGACGAGCATCCCGTCGGATGAAGCGAGGCCGGCGAAACGCCCGCTCTGATATTTATTCGAGCGAACGAGCGACCCTGTCGGGTGCCCGGTTGCAACATCGAAGATCGTTCCACCATCGTCGATTCCGTACAACGTTCCGCCGAGGCGAGCGATTCCAACGAGCCAACTCATCGCCGTAGGTAGCGCGTGGCGCGTTACGAGCACCGGAGCGCCATGGGCGATCGAGAACTCGCTGAGATAGGGCGGAACTCTCCCGTTCCCCCCAGCCTGTTGCATCACCCAAAGGCGACGACCGACGATTGCGAGGGCCCCGATCGCCGAGGGTACGTCGGCACGCCCACGCATGAGCGCAGGTTCGAAATAGGTGGCGATGCGTCGCCCGTAACGATTGAGGAGGTAGAGTACCGGTTGCGTCGTCGAAGCGGCATAGATATCGGTTCCAGCCACTGCAATCGGTGCGACCGCGGTGTACGCTCCGTTGTCGATCTCGGGGAACTCGATGCCTTTGCTTTCGAGAGCGTGTATCGCTTGCAGATCGCTTGCGACCGAAGCGGTTGCTGCGAAGCCGATACGCGGTAGAGCGTAGAGGTCATCGCTGCGCGAGGCAAAGTGCACGTGACCGGGGTCGTAGACGGCGAATGCGGCAATAAATCCAGCACGTCTGAGCGCGCCGAAGATCGCCGGCGTCAGCCCCTGCGCGTTTGAGTGTCCGGCCTGGACGTTGGTCTGCGGATTAGCTCCAGGCGGAAGCGCCGCATTTTGCCCGTATTCGCCGCTCGGGTAGGCAAAGAGATCGATTCGCGCACCGGTCACCGGCTCGAAGGTATGCCGAAAACGCAAGAGATCGTTCCGTATGCGCCGCCCGAACTCGGCGATACTTTCGAAACGCCGATCTTTCGCAAGCCATTGCAAGTTTGCGTACCAATACGGCGATTGTTCGTTATGCGGCCCGACGATGAGATCGGAGTGGCCGGCAAAGCCGTGCGATTGGAGCGACCATATCCCCGAGCGAGCCATTGCTCGAAGGTCGGCATCGTTGAGGCGTCCGTGCATCGTTCCGGTCGCATGCCCCTCGAAAAACATCGTTGCACTCGCGTGGAACTGCCGTAAGATCGGCGTTGCGTCGATCCATGCCGAGCGATAGCCGTCATCGAACGTAATGGTTACCGAACGCCGCGGCAGCCGTGCGGCCGGCAATCTCCCGGAGAGAAAAGCTATCGCCGTCTGCATGGGGATAAAGTGATAACCCTGCTTGGAAAGCGCTTCCAGCAGATCGCGGAAACGTTGCGGAGCCATCCACGGCGTACCGATCCCGGTTTTCGGTTCGATCGGATGCGTGCTGATCTGGTGGAACATCAGCACGCGTACGCTCGGTTCGCGCACCGGCATCAGCGAGAGCGCTCGGGGAGGCACCGCTCTCGGAGCGGCAGCAACACCGAGCGCGAGAAATACGGAGACGAAGGCGAGGGCACGAAAGCGCATCGTGCCCTCTTCCCCGCGCTGCAGCGTCCACCCGCTAATCGGCGAGCCCGCAGGCGGGCTCGCCGCGGGTTTTAGCGACCGATATGCCAGCGAAATTGCAGGCGGAACGTACGTGCCGGCGCCGGGATCAGCGGTGTCAGGATCGAGCCGAGCCCGGTTGAGGATTGGCCGATCTGCGGAACGCCGAGATTAAATTCCGGCAACCCAAAAAATACATTGGTGTTGAGGAGATTCTGGACCGAGAGCTGCACGTCGAGCGTTTTGGTGACCGGGTGGCGAACCGTCGCGCTGAAAATCGTGAAGGGGGGCTGATTGTAGGTGTTGTTTTTGCCCTCGAAATCACCGTCCAAGGCATAATACGTCCGATCCGGTGCGATATATTGCAGATGGAGATAGCCTTTCAGATAGGGGAGGCAGATCTCCGACCCCCCGTTGCTACATTGCTGCTGGCCGTTGGCAGGCTGCACGAACGCCGTCGGCGAGGTATAGAACGACGCCGGCACACCGTTCACGATCGAGCCGGCAAGCGTTCCGCTCAGCGAATAGCCGAGACCGAAGGCCGGCGTGCGGCCGTACGTTGCCGTGAACTGCCGCGCGGCAAGCGATGCGACGTTCGCCGGCTGCAAGACCGCCGAATACTCGGGCGTACCCTTCACCGGGTCGAGCGGACCGACGGTCGGCGTAATAATCGTCTCAAAGACATTGCGGACGTTGGTCCCGAGGAAATCGAAGCTCAGTACGGCATCGTTGCGGAAGCGTTTATCCATCCCCACGTCAATGCTCGTTGCCGTCTCAGGGTTCAGCAACGGGTTTTTGTTATTGAGCGTGCCGTACGGCGCGGTCGCCGATCCCGGCGTGATAAAGGGAATACCGCTCACCTGCGATGCGAAGGGAAAGGTCGCCGAGGTTCCCACGGCGAGGCGGTACGAAAGATCGCCACGCGGTTGCAAGACGAAGGCAATGTGCGGATCGAACCGCGATACCGATCGAGAGGATGGAATAAGCGTGGGCTTTCCACTAACGATCGGACCCGATTGCTGCCCTTGTAACTGCCAATTCGTCTCGTAGAGTGCCGCCCGGATCGTGAAATCCCGCGTCGCAGCGAAATCGCCGGCGAGCGAGATCGTGTTGAATCGCGATATCGTATCGGGGGTATTTACCGCCGATGGGCTGCCGTAGTAGGCGAACGTTTCGTCGGAATGATAATCGTAATTCGCCGTCACGACGTTGTTGCCGAAGGGGTGAACGAACGAGAAGGTCGTGCCTCGCAATTTGTCGCTCTCAAGCAAACTGAATGGTGATTGCATGACGGCGACGCCGCCTGCGGTGTAGTGGTCGGGATAGTTCGCCTCTCCCGAGCCGTTAATGGAGCGTGAAATCGAACCGAGGTAGGGGCGAACGAGAAGCGTATTGTCGCCGAGCGTCGTTCGCAATTGTGCGTCGAAAATCGGCTGATTGTTGTTCACCACCGATCCGGGATAGAAAACGTATCCCGGAATCTGCGTCCCGATCAGCGAGGCATCGTTCGGATTGCTGCACTGCTGCGAACTGCCGACGGTCATGCACGGCAGCACCGTCACCATGCCGCCGTACTGGCCGTAGGCGGTTCCTTGCGGGTTGTAGCCGGCCTGCGAGCCGACGAACCCCGTCTCGAGGGAGGTCGATTTCGAAAAATCGTATTTGAATTTGACGATCTCGCCCCTGGTCGTCAGCGGACCGCTGAGATCGCCGCAAAACTGCACGATCCCCGCTGCCTTCGAGGTATTGAGTGCTGGATAGCTCTGCGGCTTAATAACGCAGCCGTAATGTTGGAAGAACTCGCCGTTGAGCCCCTGATAGCCGGCGTCGAGAACGTACGAGAGACGCCCGATCGATCCGGTCATCAAGGCATTCGAGTACTGCGATGCATAGTTGTCGACGCCGTCAATAAACTCAAACGTCGGCTTCGCGGTAAAGGTCGGCGTGAGCAAGTTCGCCGTTCCGCCGATCGCCGAGGCGGCAAAAGGGGTCGTGTTTCCGGGGCCGGTGTCGGCCTGGATGCCCTGCAACATGAACGAACTGAAAAACTGCGAGAACCAGACGCCGTAGCGCCCGCCTGAGAGCGGGTGGCCGTCGAGAAGCACCTGCGTCTCATACGGCTGCGCCCCTCCGAGCGAGATCGAGGTGTTCGGCGAGCTCGAACCGCGTTCTATTCCCGCGCCGGGAATGCGAGCGACGACGTCGTTGATCTGCGGATTTGCGAGATCGAGCAGCGAACTGCGCGGCACGAAGGTCGTCTGCGCGGTTCCGGTGTTGATCGAACTTTTTCCGCTCGCGACGACGCGCGCGATCACTTGAAGCGAACTTGCCGAGAGCGCGATAAGCCGCACGTCGAGCGGCAGGCTCTGCCCGGCAAAGATCGCGACGTTCGCGCTGCGCGCCGGAAGGAAGCCGGCCTTGATAATGCTCACTGCATAATACGCTGCGGGAAGTCGCCGAAGTTCGAAATGCCCCCGCGCGTCGGTCACCGTGGATCGCTCGATCGGCCCGACGACACGGACCACCGCACCCGCGACCGGATTACCGACAGCGTCGGTGACGCGACCGACGAGCGCCGCATTTCCCGGGACGGATGCCGAAGCGATACCGAGAAAAGGCTGCAGGACGAAGAGCGCGCAGCAAAGGTAGAGCGCCCTCATCATACGAGACAAAACGATGGCAAACACGACGTCTAGTTCCTTTCGAAGTGAAACGAGGAGTAGAGGCATCGTACCATCGAGCTTTTAAGCGGTGGTTATGAGTTTTTCCCCATACACAATGCTTTCGGCAGAATAAACATTACGGACGATTAAGGAGTGCGTCAGCGTCGCGACAGAAAACGCATGAACGCCGCGCGCGCCTCTTCCGAGCGCATCGCTTCGCCGAACGCGGCGAACTCCGCCTCCATCGCCGCGGCGAGCGCACCTGCGTCGACGCCGCGAATGAGGCGTTTGGTCGTCCGCATGGCGTTGGGCGGCAGAGCGGCGAGTTGTGCGGCCATCGACCGCGCGCGCGCTTCAACCTCGCCGTCGGAGACGACTTCTGCGATCAACCCCATCGCGCGCGCTTCTTCGGCGCCGAAACGCTCGCCGGAGAGCAGCAGCCACGAAGCGCGATTCCGCCCGACCGTCATCGGCAGCAGCATGCTCGAGCCTGCCTCGGGCACTAAGCCGAGGGGGACGAACGGCAGCGCAAAGCGCGCCGACGCCCCGGCGACGACGCCATCGCAGTGCAGGAGCAACGTCGTACCGATGCCGACGGCGACGCCGTTGACGCCGGCGATCACCGGTTTCTCACATGCGACGATCCGGCGCAGAAAGCGCACGACGGGAAGATCCTCGACCGCCGCGTGCATCGCTCCGGCGGCGAGAAAGTCCGCGATATCGTTACCCGCGCTGAAATCATCGCGCCCGAGAAATAGCAGCGCGCGCACGTCGTCGTCCGCAGCGGCGCGCTCGATCGCATCGGCAGCAGCGGCGTACATCGCCGCCGTCATCGCGTTCTTCTTTTCCTGACGATCGAAACGAATCGTCATCACGCCGTCGACGGCTTCGACGCTCGTACTCATGGCAGCAAATTTGGAAA
>JAKBCP010000030.1 GCA_021807645.1 bacterium | reverse complement strand
TCCCCCGCACATCGCCGCGCGCGAGCGAGTCGTCGTCGCTCGCACCGAGAATCGCCATGGAACAACGGCCGACCGTGCCCGCAACGGCTCGCGAATAGGCCTCCAACTCAGCAAACGTCGCGATCGGTCGCGGCTCGAGATCGCTCTCGCAGCCGGCGATCAAGGCCAGAATATCATCGAGCGCGATCGGAAAGCGCGCGAGCGCACGAGCGACCGCAGCGGCCCACGGCACCCCGCGCGAAGGCTCTCCGCGAGCGACGGCAGCGAGCGCATCGCGCAGATCGACGAAACCGGCACGCCGTTCTTCAAGCGTCGGCCCAGGTTCGTCGGCGAGATCGTCGGCACTTCTGAAGAGGCCGTATAATGCCTCGACCGCTTCGCGCTTCGCACGTGGAAGAACGCGCGTGCTAAAATAAAAACTTTTCGCATGCGCGCGCATCACCTGCGCGCACCAACGGACCGAGCGCGCGAGATCCTCCGATTCGTTCACGTCGATGACTCTTTGCGCGAAGCTCACCCAAGCTCCTCGCAGATCCGTTCGACGCTCTGCACGGCACCGAGCGTCACGAGCGGAAGCCCCGTCGCCGGGCGCGTCGACGCTCCGACGAAGTAGCAATTTTTTAGGGTCGCGTGGCGATTATCGGGACGCATCGGACCGATCTGCAGAATATCGTGCGACAGGCCGAACGCCGACCCGAAATTCAGCGAGAGCTCGTCTTGAAACTCCAGCGGCGTCCGCGAACGCACCCAGCGAATACGCGACCGCAGCCCGGGTAAGCGTCGTTCCTCGACGATCCGAAGCGCTCGATCGACGATCGCGTCGCGCTCGCCCGCCCAGTCGACGACGCCGAGCAGCGACGGAGCGGGGACCAAGAGGTAGAGCGCCTCTTTCCCCGTCGGAGCCATCGTTGGGTCGGTGGCGCCGGGAGCACACAGATAGATCGCCGGATCCTCGGGAATCCGTCCGCGTCGAAAAATATCGTCGCAGGTCGCGCGGAGATCGGCGGGCATGAGAAATTCATGATGGAGCAAATCGTCGTATCGCTCCTCGAGCGCTGCGTACACAAGCAACGCCGAGGGGGTATGGCGCATGCGTAACGATCGATGCTTCGGTTCGCCGAGCAAACGATCGTAGGCATACGGGAGATCGGCGTTGAGGAGCACGGCATCGCATGCAACGCGCTCGCCCTCGGCCGTGCGCACCGCGACGACGGACGCGCCGTTGCGTTCGACCGCGGCAATCTCCGTCGCGTATCGAATCTGCGCCCCGTTGCCGCGCGCCGCACGGTCGAGCGCGCGTGGAAGCGCCCCGATCCCTCCCTGCGGAAAGAAAATGCCTTCGCCGAGTTCGGTGAACAGCAACAAGCGATAGAGCAGCGGAGCATCGAACGGCGACATACCCAGATACATCGACTGGAAGGAGAACGCACCCGCAACGCGTGGATCCCCGAAACTGCGCTCTGACTGCGCGCCCAACCGCCGAAACGCGCCGGTAGCGAAGAGCGCCGCGATTCGCTCTTTCGATAGAAAGTGCCGAAACGAGCGAATGCGTTCGCCGACGAAGAGGCGCCGCGAGCGCTGATAAGCGTCGGCTGCATCGGCAAGATAACGCAGAAATCCGCGGCTCGAGCCCGGCGCAAAACGTTCGAGCGATCGCATCGTCTCGGAGAGCAGGGGCGAGATTTCCAGCGTTTTGCCGTCAGCGTAATTCAACCGATAGTTCGGGCGCAGGCGCTGCATCGGCACTTCTCGGTCGAAATCGCCACCCCAAAGCGCAAAGGTCTCGCGATAGACGTCGGGCATAAACAACAACGTCGGACCGAGATCGAAGGTAAAGCCCTCCTCGGTCATCGAGGCGGCGCGCCCACCGGGAACGCTCTGCTTTTCGAAAAGGCTCACTCGATAGCCGCGATGCGCCAAGAGCGCCGCGGCGGTCAACCCGGCGACCCCGGCCCCGACGATAACGATGTGTCTCGGCGACGCTGCGTTCATTCCGCACGCGGTAACCCGCGCGCCGCGCCTGCGGTTGCCCGGCGCACGGGACGCTCGGCTCGCGCGCGCGAAGAGAGCCCGACGATGGCCAAAACACGAGCGGTCTTTTTCTGCAGCGCCTGCGGATTTGAGTCCGCGCGCTGGCTCGGGCGTTGCCCGCAGTGCTCCGCTTGGAATACCTTCGAAGAACGGCCGCGCGAGGCGTCGCGCCCGTTACGCAACGTGCGCGGGTCGGCGACGGTGCCGATTCCGCTGCACGAGGTCGAGAGCGCGCATCACGATCGCATCACCACCGGCTTGCCGGAGTTCGACGTCGTCCTCGGCGGCGGTATCGTTCCCGGTAGCGTCACGCTCGTCGGCGGCCCGCCGGGTGCGGGAAAATCGACGCTGCTGTTGCAGATCGCCGCGCGCCTTCAACGCAACGGTCCCGTCCTCTATATTTGCGGAGAGGAGTCGGCGGCGCAAGTAAAATTACGGGCCGCGCGATTGAAGATCGATTCGCCGTTGCTGCTCTTCCCGGAGACCGATCTCCACGCCGTGCTCGATGCCGCCGAGCGTATCGGGCCACGTGCGATGATCGTCGACTCGATCCAAACGGTGCGTCTGCCCGAGAGCGAGAGCTACGCCGGAAGCGTCGGTCAGGTACGCGACTGCACGCAAGCACTCGTCGAGTACTCGAAGCGAACCGGCTGCGCGACCTTTATCGTCGGACACGTTACCAAAGACGGCAGTATCGCCGGCCCGCGCCTGCTCGAACATCTCGTCGATACCGTCCTCTATTTTGAGGGCGATCTCCAAGGCGACTATCGCATCCTCCGCGCCTATAAGAATCGGTTCGGTTCGATCGACGAGATCTGCGTCTTCTCCATGCACGATGACGGCCTCCACGACGTCTCCAACCCTTCGGAGATTTTTCTCGCCGGGCGCGGCGCGCGCCCGAGCGGCAGTTGCGTCGTCGCATCGATTCTCGGATCGCGGCCGGTACTCGTCGAGGTGCAGGCGCTCGTCGGCGAGACAAGTTTCGGAACGCCGCGCCGACTCGCCAACAATCTCGACCCGGCGCGCCTTGCAATGATCATCGCCGTCCTCGAGCGGAGGCTCGGCATGCTGCTGGGTTCGCACGACGTCTATGCATCGGTCGCCGGCGGTCTGCGCGTCAGCGAACCGGCAGCCGATCTCGGCATCGCACTCGCGATCGCATCCTCGTTACGGGATCGGCCGATCGCGTCGGAGATCGTCGCGTACGGCGAACTCGGTCTCTCGGGCGAGATACGCGCGGTGAACGCCGCGACGCGTCGCGCTGCCGAAGCGAAACGGCTCGGATATGGCACGCACATCAGCGCCGAGCGTTTCCCGGATATCGGCAGTGCGATCGCCGAGGTGCTGGGATAGGTACGCATGCATCTCTTCGAACTCGTTCCGAATCTCTCCGAGGGGCGTAACCCCGAGACTATTCGCGAAGCCGTCGAGGCCGTCGAAGCTACCGGAGCGCGCGTTCTCGACCGCAGTTCCGATGCGGCGCATCATCGCAGCGTCCTGACGATCGTCGGCGATGCAACGACGCTCCTCGATGCAGCGCTTGCACTCGCGCGCGTCGCGCGCGAACGGATCGACCTGCGCCGCCATAGCGGCCTCCACCCGCGCATCGGCGCGCTCGACGTGCTACCTTTCGTTCCGCTGCACGACACCCCGATGGCCGAGGCCGTCGCGCTGGCGCGTAAAGCGGCGCGAGCGATTTGGGAACGCGAAGGGATTCCGAGTTTTCTCTACGGCGAAGCGGCGCTGATTCCGGAGCGTCGACTGCTGGCAAATGCGCGGCGCGACGGCTTCGAAGGGCTCCCGGGACGCTTTGCCCGTAACGACCGCCCCGATCTCGGCGATATCGCGGCGCATCCGAGCGCCGGCGCGATTGCGGTCGGCGCGCGCGAGATACTCGTCGCCTGGAACATCGAACTCGAAAGTGAGGATCTCACGGCCGGAAAAGCGATCGCCGCAGAGCTGCGCGAACGCGACGGCGGCCTCCCGGGAATCCGTGCGCTTGCATTTCGGCTCGACGACGGACGCGTCCAACTCTCGTTCAATATCACGCAATATCGCGTAACCTCACCGTTGCAGGTGCGTCGCAGCGCCGCAGCAGCGGCGGCAAAGCGCGGCATCGCGCTCGGGAACGGCGAACTGATCGGCCTGCTGCCGCGCGCCGCGCTCGACGATGCCGTCGCGGAGTTCTTCTTGCTCGAGGATCGCTACGATCCGTAGATTTTGCTGCGGCCGGGAGGCGACGCGTTCCTCGCGAAATATCGCTGTTGTGGAGGAACAGAGAATGTGGTTTCGCCGCTCGCTCGCCGCAGCGATTGTATCGCTCGCACTCGTGGCGGCGCAGCCGTCGCCGATGAACGCCGACTACTCGATACCATCGCCTCTTCCGCCGGGGCCACCCGGGACGCTTCTCCGGCAACGCCCGCTGCGCGACGGCGCGGCGATTCCCGGCGCCGCGCGAAATCTGTTGCTGCTCTACATCACCCGCAATCCGCTCGGACGACGCGTCGCGGTCTCGGGAACGCTCGCGATACCTCGCGGGAATCCCCCGCCCGGCGGCTGGCCGATCGTGAGTTGGGCGCACGGAACGACCGGAAACGCCCCAAAGTGTGCTCCATCGCGCGATCCGATTCCCAACGTCGAGCAGCGCATGCTCGCCGAATGGCTACGTGCCGGGTACGCCGTCGCGCAGACCGATTATGAAGGCGAAGGAACGCCGGGAATCCATCCCTATTTCGATGCCGTCGCATCGACGCACGATCTTACCGACATCGTTCGCGCGGCGCGCACGATCGATCCTGCGATCGGGCGACGATGGATCGTCATGGGACACTCCGAGGGCGGCACCGCCGCTATCGCAGCGGCAGCGAGAGCACCGAGTTGGGCACCGCATCTCGATCTCGTCGGCGCCGTCGCCTACGCACCGGCCTCGCATATCGCTCGCTCTCTGCAGATCATGGCGCAATCCACGAGTGCGAGCCCGATCCTTCCGCTCGTCGCCATGATGATCGAAGGAATCGGTCTCGCAGATCCCTCGATCGATTTAACGCGCGTGCTCAGTCCTGCGGCCTTACGGCACCAACCCGAACTCCAGCATCGTTGCGCCGGTGCGTTGATGCGCGATTTGTGGTGGAGCGCAACACCGACCGATCGGTACTTCCGCCATCCGCTCGCGATCGGCCCGCTGCTCGCCGATTTCCGCCGAAACGATCCCGGACGATTGATGCCGCGCGTCCCACTCTTGCTCGTGCAGGGCAGCGCCGATAAACTCGTCGGGCCGGCGGCGACCGCGGATCTCCGCGCGCAGATATGCCTCCTCGGAGGCAACGTCGGGCTGCGCTCGATACCCGGCGGCACGCATGACAGCATTCTGCAAACGGCGCAGCCCGCCGTCCTGCAATGGGTTGCGGCGCGCTTCGCGGGAGCCCCCGCGCACTCGTCGTGCGGCGATGTCCCGTGACCCGCAAACGAAACGTTCGATCGGAAGGAATCAGACGGCGAAACACGTGACTCCAGCGGTACGCTCGGCTGCTGCAAAAAAACCACCGACCCGGAGGAAAGATGAAAAGAACTCGCATTCTGTCTCTCGCGCTCCTTCTTTCGCTCGTCGGCACGGTCGCGCGCGCCGCCCAGCCTCCGAAGGCACAGGTGATGATCGTCGGCATCACGCACCTCGTGGCACGACGAGACATCCACAATAGCGTATATACCGATAGCCCGCTCTCAGCGAAGCGTCAGGCACAAATTGCGGCGGTCGTCGATCGGCTCGCGCGTTTTCATCCCACAAAAGTGCTGATCGAGGAGCCCTTCGGCAACCCGAAGTACGAACGCCGGTATCGGCAGTATCTCGCCGGGCGCTTTTCGTTGCCTGCCGACGAGGCCTATCAATACGGGTATAAGCTCGCGAAGATTTCCGGCGATCCGGCAATCTATCCGATCGACACCTGGGGTCACTCGATCTATAGCGATGCTTCGCCGGCCGGAAAACGTATCGATTCCTATTTGAAGACGCATTTTCGAGGCGTGAGCGATCCCCCATCGCAAGCGATGATCGCGCACGACGCTTCCTTGCAGATCCACGGCACGTATCTCGACGAATTACGATTCCTCAATACCACGAAATCGATCCGAGCGAACGCATCTTGGTACAGCATCTTCGACGGCATGGGACGGCGCGCCGACGATGCGGGAAGCATGTACGTGGCGCAATGGTACACTCGAAATTGCTATATTTTCTCGAATATCCTCAGCGTCATCCGCCCCGGCGATCGCGTCGTCGTGCTGATGGGACAGGGCCACGAATACCTCTTGCGCGAGTTCGTCCGCCTCAATCCCAATCTTGTGGACGTCGACCCGCTGCAATACCTGATGTTGAGATCGGCGCAGTAGCCGGCGCCTACCTCGCAGCTTCGACCGGCGCTGAAGCATTGCCGAGGCTCTCGACGCGCCCGCGTAGTTCCTCTGCGGATATTCCGGAGATGCCGACGAGTTTGATCCTCCCGCGCCGGCCACGAAGCAGCGCGATGCGCGAGGGCGCGAGTCCCAATGCTTTTGCAAGCGCCGCAATCGTCGCTTCGTTCGCCGCGCCTTCGACCGCTCGCTCTGCGACGGCAACGAGGAGGCGCTCGCCATCGCGAATGACTCCGGGGCGCTTCGAACCAGGTTTCACCTTGATTTCAAGCGTCGTCATCGCCTGCTGCTCTGCCATCGTGAATTCCCGCTTCGCGTCGAACGGACGGCGGCCCCGCAGCGCCGAATGCTGCTATCGTGAAATCATTGCTTCAACGTGCGCTCTTCCTAACCGCCGCATGCGGGCTGCTGCTTGCCGGGATCGCCCGAGCGGCATCGACACCCTCGCCCTACGACCAGGGCCCGGGCGATGCCGGAATCTCGACGATCCGCCTCAAGAACGGCCTACGCGTCGTCGTCGCCGTCGACCGAGCGGCGCCGGTGGTACAGACGAGCGTTTGGTACGATTTCGGCTCGCTGTACGAGACGCCCGGGAAAACCGGCCTCGCCCACGCGCTCGAGCACATGATGTTCCGCGGTTCGGAGCACATCTCGGCCGCCGGTATCGACGATATTTCCGCTCGGCTCGGCGCGCAGATGAACGCGCAGACGAGTTACGACTACACGGAATTCTACTTCGTCGTTCCGGCCGATAAGGTCGCCGTCCCGCTCGCGCTTGAAGCCGATCGCATGGCGCACCTCGATCTCAAACCCGCACAGTGGGCGATCGAACGGCGCGCCGTCATCAACGAGATCCGCGGCGATTTAAGTTCGCCGTTTTATAGCCTGCTCTCGCGCGTGCGCGCCGCCGCCTTTCCCGGATCGCCGATGGGGAGAACC
>JAKBCP010000029.1 GCA_021807645.1 bacterium | reverse complement strand
ATTTGCGCGACGACGAGCGGCGCAAGCCCGAGCGATGGCTCGTCCAGCACGAGCAATCGCGGGCGTGACACGAGAGCGCGCCCGATCGCCAGCATTTGCTGCTCGCCGCCCGAAAGGGTGCCGGCATGCTGCGCGATGCGTTCGCGAAGTCGCGGGAAAATGGCGAGCGTCTCCTCGATGCGCTCGTCGAGCTCCCGTCGTGCCGCAACCATATATCCGCCGAGTTCCAGATTTTCGCGCACCGTCATGCGCGTGAAAATTCGGCGTCCCTCCGGAACGTGCGCGATGCCGAGCCGTGCGATCGCATCGGCGGCGCGCTTGCGGAGATTCACTCCACCGAAAAGGAGCTCGCCGGCGCGAATCGGCAGCAGCCCCGAGATCGCGCGCAACGTCGTCGTCTTTCCGGCCCCGTTCGCGCCGAGAATTGCAACGATCTCGCCCTCGTCCACCCGAACGTCGATGCCCCGCAAGGCGACGATGCCGCCGTAGCGGACTTCGAGCCCGCGAACGTCGAGCAACGCACTCACGCAGGCGCACCCAGGTAGGCTTCGATGACCCGCGGATGCTCGCGAATCTCGCTCGGCGCTCCTTCGGCGATCTTCACGCCGTAATCGAGTACCGCGATGCGCTCGCAAAGGTTCATTACCAGGCCCATGTCGTGCTCGATTAACAGCACGGTCGCGCCGGTATCGCGAATCGCACGGATCAACGTTAGCAAATCGCGTTTCTCCGACGGGTTTAACCCGGCGGCGGGTTCGTCGAGCAACAACAGGCGCGGGCGAGCGGCGAGCGCGCGCGCGATCTCAAGGCGGCGTTGCGTGCCGTACGGGAGATTACGCGCGAATTGTTCGTCGACCCCTGCGATACCGACAAAACGAAGGAGCTCGCGCGCGCGCCGTTCGGCCTCGGCACGTTCGCGGCGCTCGCGCGCGGTGTCGAGCAACGAATCGACAACGTTCGCCCGAAGTAAGAGGTGCTCGCCGACCATCACGTTCGCGAGCGCCGAGGCATTTCCGAAGAGCCGAAGGTTCTGGAAGGTTCGCGCGACGCCGAGTTTCGCTATTCGTTGCGTCGTTAAACCGGCAATCGAGGTTCCACCGATCGCGATGCTGCCTTCGTCGAAGCGATAGATCGCCGTTAAAAGATTGAAGAGCGTCGACTTCCCCGCACCGTTCGGGCCGATGATGCCGAAGATCGCGCCCTCTTCAACGGTGACCGTCACGTTCGAGACCGCCGTCAATGCCCCGAAGCGTTTGGTTACCTGCACAAGATCGAGAATGCTCATGCCTCGGCCTCAGGTTCTCCGGCATGGTGGAGTTCGGCGCGTCGCTCTTTATTGGGCAGCAGTCCCTCGGGCCGAAAGAGCATGATCCCCACGAGAATCGCACCATAGATCAGGAAGTGGATATTAGAGAGATCGACGGTCGTGTGGAACGTCGAATCGACCAACGAATTGATTTGCGGCAGAAGCGCCGAGTTCACGATCGTCAATAGCAAACTTCCGACGACGACCCCGACGATATTCCCCATGCCGCCGAGCACCAGCATCGAGACGATTAAGACGCTCACCTGAAAGCCGAAAAGATCGGGGGAGACGAGCGCAAGCTTTGCCGCGAACAGCACGCCGCCGATCCCGGAGAACGAAGCGCCGATCGCAAACGCCGCCAGCTTCGATCGCAGAACATCGATCCCCGCATGCTTTGCGGCGAGCTCGTCTTCGCGGATCGCCATCCATGCGCGCCCGAGGCGGCTTTCGCGCAGATTCCGCGATATCCAGAGCGCAAAGACGATTCCAACGAGTGCGATATAATAGTACGGCATCACCGATGCACCGAAGGAATGGCCGAAGAACGTCGGCACGTCGAGTGCGGCGATACCGTTGGGCCCGCCGGTATATTTCGTCAGGTTCTGAAAAATCTGTGGAACGATTTCACCGAAACCCAGCGTGACGATCGCAAGATAATCCCCGTGAAGGCGCAACGTCGGGGCGCCGAGCAGCGCCCCGAAGAGCGCCGCCAGCGCGGCTGCGAGAAATAGCAGCACCCAGAAGGGTAGGTGCAGCCCGAACTGCGGACTTGCGAGCATACCGTACGTATAAGCGCCGATCGCGAAAAATGCGGCGTAGCCGAGGTCGAGTAAGCCCGCAAAACCGACGACGATATTCAGCCCTAAGGCAAGCATCACGTAGACGGCTGCGTCGGCGAGAACGCTAAAGACCGCCTCGTTCCCATAAAAACGCGGAGCGATAGCGAGAAACGCAGCCAGGGCAAGTGCGATGGCAATCTTCACCCGGCGATCGTGGAAGCGTTCGATGCCCACGCACGCAGCGATGGCGACGAAGGCGTACGCGTAGATCATACCTTCTCCGGCAGCGACTCACCGAGCAGCCCGCTCGGACGAAAAACGAGTACGAGAATCAGCACGGAGAAAACCGCCACGTTACTCCACTGCCCGCCGATGAACCAGGTTGAGAACGATTCCAGAAGTCCGATGAGAAAACCGCCGAGCATCGCCCCGGCGATGTTCCCGATCCCTCCGAGCACCGCAGCGGTAAATGCACGCAACCCGGCGCCGAAGCCGTTGAGGAACCACGCCGAGCCAAACGATACGCCGCCGACGAAACCGGCGACGCCGGCGAGGGCTCCGGCGATGAGGAAGGTGACGGCAATCGTGCGGTCGACGTCGATCCCGACTAGCGCGGCGGCGTCGCGATCCTGCGCGACTGCACGCATCGCTTTGCCGAGCCGACTGCGCTGGACGAAATAGTGCAGCGCGATCATCGTCACAACGGCGAGTGCAACGACGACGATCTGTTGAACGCCGATCTGCAGCGCCCCGATCTCCAATTCCGGGTTGGGGATAACGTTGGGGAACGGAACCGGTGCCGAACCCTGCCAGAGCTCGATGAGGTTTTCCAGCATAAACGAGACGCCGATTGCGGTGATGAGCGGAGCCAGCCGCGGCGCCTTGCGCAAGCGCCGATAGGCGAGCCGCTCGATGCCGGCATTAAGGAGAGCGCAGGCAAGAATCGCCACCACCAGGGCCGCGACGATTCCGAGGATCAGCCCCGCTCCGTGCAGTACGTTCGCCGCCCGCAGGGCGACCAATACGACGAGGGCGGTAAACGAGCCGAACGTATAGACGTCCCCGTGTGCGAAGTTAATGAGTTCGAGAATGCCGTAGACGAGCGTATAACCCAGCGCGATCAAGGCGTAGATCGCGCCGAGCTCGACGCCGTTGGCTAATTGGGCAAGAAACTCGTGCAAGCCGTTATTCGCTTAGATTGAGTTGCTCGATAAATGCGGAATGACCGTTGCGAATCGCGTAGAGCGATATCACGGGTTTGCGAACGTCGCCGTTCTTATCGAAGGAGATCGGCCCGATCGGCGTCAGGACCTCGTTCTTCGCGCTGCGTGGAATTTTGGCGAGCACTTGCGCTCGCGTGGGCATCTTCTTTCCGTTCGCCACGATCGCTTGTTCGATCGCCGAAATGGCGACCTCGGCCGCCGCATAGGCGTTGGCGCTATAGGGGCCGACATCGCTGCCGAACTTCGCCTTATATGCTGCGACGAATTGTTTTGCCGCGGGCAGCAAGTCGGCGTTCGGAGCGGCGACCGTGTAGTACGTTCCGTCGGCGCGTTTCTTCGCGACCTCGGCGATATCGGGGATTCCGTCGCCGCCCATAAATGCAACCTTCCCCATCCCGACATCGAACATTTGACGTCGCAGCAAGCCGCCGCCGGTGCTGGTGGTGCCGCCGAAGAAAATAAAGTCGGGCTTATATCCTTTGATTTTCAGCAATAACGCTTTGAAATCTTGAGTATCGGGTGCGATATGATCGCGTCCGAGCACGGTGCCGCCGAGTTTTGCAAAATCGCGAGCGAAGACGTTTGCGAGATCGAGCCCGTAGGTCTCGTTATCGTCGACGATATAGACGCGCTTGAGCTTGAGATCGAGCGCGAAGCGCGCCGCCGCCGAGCCCTGACGCGAATCGGTCGTGCAGACGCGGAAGAACGTATTGACGGTGGGGTTCGCGCGGCGCAACATCGCCGCGCCCGCTCCGAGCGTCAGGCCGTCGCTCACCGCCGAAGGACTGATCTGCACGATTCCCGCTTGGTTGGTTATCGGAATCTCCGCGGCGGCGACGTTGGAGTTATACGGGCCGATAATCGCCAGCACGCTATCGTCGGCGATAAGCGTCCGCACGTTGCTCGCGCCCTGCTGCGGATTGTGAACGCCTTGTTGCGTATCGTCGAGCGCCTGCACGGCGAAGGTGAAGCCGCCGGGGACCCCTTGGGCGTTTGCGCGGGCGACCGCGAGTTTTATGCCGTCGAGCGTACTGGTACCAACCGAGGCATCCGCCCCGGAGAGCGGCAAGTCGACGCCGATGCCGATCGTCGTCGATGCAGGAGCGGGGCCGCTCGAACAACCCGCAAACGGCGCCGCGAGCAAAAGAAGGGCCGCTAGCGCGGCGATACGAGGCGATCTCATACCTGACGGGATTAGCCCGCCCGGTCGCTCTCCCCTGGCGCCTCGACCGCTTCCGGCGTCGGCTTCCATTCCATCACCGCCATTCAGCGTTCGAGCGTTGCCGCGGCGTTGAAATAACTTGCTTGCGGATGGTGGATCACCAGCGCGGCCGTCGACTGTTCGGGGACGATTTGGAAGCTCTCGGTCAGCCGAACATCGATCGATGCGACCGCATCGAGCAACGCGAAGGCGATCGCGTGCTGCGAGAGATCGGGGCACGCTCCGTACCCCCACGAGTAGCGCTTCCCTCGTTCCGGCGCCAGACCGAGCTCGTGCCGAATGCGTCGATGGCTCCATTCCGCTAACGCCTCGGCCGACTGGACGGAGAAACCGTGCAGAAAATACGATTCGCTAAAATCGCCGCTTGCGTGAAGCGCCTCGATCTGTTCTGCGACCTCGGCACCGACCGTTACCACCTGCAACGCAAGAATATCGGAGGCCGCGCCGGCGACCGGCTCGCGAAGGTAATCGGCGAGCGAGAGATGCTCCCCGCCGACCTGGCGAGCGAACGACATCCGAGCGATCTCGCGTGCCGGATCGTTCGGATCGAAGAACAGCACCTCGTCACCGCTACCGGCGACCGGGAAATAGCCGTACGCAACGCGCGGGTGGAGAATGCCGCCGCGTTCGGCTTCGGCGCGATAACGCGCGAGCCGCGGCTCGAACTCTTCACGCACGGTCTTCTCGAACGCCTCGCCCTTCTGGTTGCCGGCACCCCAGGAGAGCCGATAGAGCGACTTGAGATCGAAGCACTCCCAGAGCTCACGCACATCGATCTCGGCGACCGTTCGCGCCCCCAAAAACGGCGGTTTCGGCGGTTCGACGACGACGCTTTTCACTGCCGAGATACGATTTTCGCTTGCCGGGCGCACCGGTTCTCGCAGCTTCGCCTGTGCGCGCACCGCCTCGGCCTTCACCCGCTCGACGAATCCGCGACGTCGCTCCTCATCACCGGTAAGCACGTCCATGATATCAAGCCCTTCGAAGGCATCCTTGGCATAAAATACTCCGGGCTCAAAAAGCCGTTGCCCGTCGTCGAGCAGCGCGATCCGCCGGCCGAAGTCGCGATTGATCGCGGCGCCCCCGACGATCACGGGAAAAGATAGCGCTCGCGCATCTTGCTCCTGCACGCAGATCGGCATCTGCTTACTAGTCGAGACCAATAGGGCGGAGAGACCGATCGCGTCGGCCTTTACTTCCTTTGCCTTCTCGAGAATGACGTTCATCGGCACCTGCTTGCCGAGATCGTGAACGGTATAGCCGTTGTTGGAAAGGATCGTATTCACGAGATTTTTGCCGATATCGTGAACGTCTCCGAAGACCGTTGCCAGCACGACCGTTCCTTTCGTGCTTCCTTCGCGCCGTTCGAGGAATTGCTCGACGTGGGCGACCGCGCGCTTCATCACCTCGGCCGACTGCAAAACGAAGGGAAGAATGAGCTCGCCCGCGCCGAAGCGATCGCCGACCTCTTTCATCGCCGGCAGTAGAACCTCGTTGAGCACTTCCACCGGCGTTCGGCGTAGCAACACCTCGTCGAGCATCGCCTCGATGCCGTCTTTTTTACGCCGTAAGATCGCTTGATGGATCCGCGTCTCGGCCGACGTATCGTCGTCCTCATTCGATCGCTCCTCATCGTTCTGAACGACGACGTTTTCGTAGCGCTCGATAAAGCGCGCTAATGCGTCGGGGCGACGATTGAAGACCAGGTCGTCGCACGCTTCGCGTGCATCGGCATCGAGTTCGGCATACGGGGTAATCTCTTTGGGATGCACGAGCGCGAGGTCGAGCCCGGCCTCGACGCAGTGATGCAAGAAAACGGAATTGAGCGCGGCGCGAGCGGCCGGTTTGAGACCGAAGGAAACGTTGCTCACGCCGAGCGAGGTCAGCACGCCCGGAAGCGTTGCCTTGATCGCGCGAATGCCTTCGATCGTTTCGCGCGCCGAATCGATATATTCGGCGTCGCCGGTCGCCAGCGTAAAGGTGAGATCGTCGAAAATCAGCGCCCGCGGCGGCAAGCCGTATTCTCCGACGACGATATCGTAAATGCGTTTGGCGACCTCGGCCTTTCGCTGGGCCGTCTTCGCCATTCCCGCTTCATCGATGGTCAACGCGACCACGGCGGCACCATGCTCGATCGCCATCGGAAGAATCGCATCGATCTTCGTGCGTCCGCTCTCGAGGTGGACCGAGTTCACGATCGCGCGCCCCGGATAGTTCTCCAACGCAGCGCGCACGACGGCCGCTTCGGTGGAGTCGATCATGAGCGGCGCTTCCACCGACTGCGCCAAGCGGCGAACGACCGCGCGCATCTGTTCGGGTTCGTCGGTCCGTTCGGTCAACGCAGTGCATACGTCGAGAACGTGCGCTCCGCCCTCGATCTGATCGCGTGCGAGTTGTCCGATCGCTTCGTAATCATCCTCCAGCAACAGTCGCTTGACCCGGCGCGAACCTTGGCTGTTGATACGCTCGCCGACGATGAGCGGGCGCGGCTCCTGTTCCAACGATACCGCCGTCATCGCGCTCGCGACGAACTCGGGGCGCGTGGGAGCGGGGCGGCGAGGCTGTCGTGCCTCAACGCTCGCATCGAGCGCCGCTCGCAAGAAGGCGATGTGCTCCGGCGTCGTTCCGCAACAACCACCGATCGCGCGAACGCCGAACTCCGTCACGAACTCCATGAGTTCGGCGGTGAGCTCGCCCGGCGTCTCGGGATAGATCGTCTCGCCCTTGGGCCCCATCAACGGGAGCCCGGCGTTGGGAATCACGCTGACGTAACAACGAGAATTTTCGCCGAGGTACCGGACGGAGTCGCGCATCTGCGCGGGCCCGGTCGAACAATTCAGTCCGATGACGTCGATCGGCAGAGCATCGAGA
>JAKBCP010000028.1 GCA_021807645.1 bacterium | reverse complement strand
CGCGCGATCGGGCGTCGCCGGCTATCGAGCAGCAGGAGCCCTTCGCCCCGGTCGAGCGTGCGGAGGAGCGCTTCGCGCCCGCCCTCGCTCGCAAGGGCTTGCGCGAGCCGCGCGCCCAAATCGAGGAGCCGAGCGGAAGTCACGCGGGCTTCTTCGGCGAAGTAGCCGGGTGTTCATGGAAACCCGTCGGGAAATCGCCGCCGAGACCTTCGCCGCGCTGTTCGACAAGAACCCCGAGGTCATCGTGCTCTATGGCCCCGATGGAACGCTCGTCGATGTGAACCCGGCAGCAACCGAACTGACCGGCTTCCAGAGCGATGAAGTGCGCGGAACGTTGTTCTACCATCACATCCCGCGCAGCGACCGCGTCCGTGGCGAGATGGCATTCGAGATGGCGCGCAGCGGCGTCGCCGATCACTTCGAGACCACCTTACGGCATAAAGACGGCACGCTGGTTCCAGTCGAGGTCTCGGTGATTCCGGCTCATATCGGCGGAATGGTGCGGGCGATCTTCGTTCAAGCGCGCGATATCGCCGCGCTGCGCGACGCCGAAGATGCGATGCGGGTGAACCAACAACGCTTGCGCTCGCTCTTCGAATACCATCCCGACGGGATCGTCGAGCTAAAAAGCACCGGGGTTATTTCGCGCGTGAACGTTGCGTTCGAAAGCGAGACCGGGATCTTAGGAGAGCGTGTCGTCGGCACGCCGTGGATCGACCTGATCGTCCCCGGCCGACGCGACCGCGCCGAGGCGGCGCGCCATGCGGCGATGCGTGGCGAGGCCGCCGAACACGAATCGGTGCTCTTGGATCGGCTCGGCTATCAGATCGAGGTGCAGCTCAAACTCGTTCCGATCCACAGCGGCGACGATATCACCGGCACCTATGCGATCTTCAAAAACGTCTCCGCGCAGCGCGCCGCCGAACGCGCGGTAGCCTCGCAGGTCGATCGACTTCGCCGGCTCTATCTCGTCGCAGCCTCGCGCGAGTTAACGATTCCCCAGCAACTCGAAGCGGTGCTGCAGTTGGGGATCGACTTCTTCGGTTTCGACGAAGGCTACATCGTTCGCAACGACGGGGATGCAATCGCGATTCACACGGCCGTCGGCCGAAAGACGCCGTTGACGACCGGGGCGCGCATTCCGCTGGCATCGAGCTTCGCGCGCTTTCTTACCAACGAGCGCCCCTTTCTTTTCGTGCCCGATCTCGACGACCCCGAGTGGCGCTCCGATCCCGCTCGTGCGACGGTTAACTGGCGTAGCTATGTCGGTACGCAATTACAGGTCGACGGCACAGCGTACGGAGCATTGGCGTTCGTCGGCCTGCGTGCGAGAATGGAGGGGCTCGACGAACTCGCGCGCGAGTCGATCTCGCTGATGGGCTTACTGGTCGCCGCCGCTTTGGAACGGCAGCGCACCGCCGAGCGAATCGAACAGCTCGCGTTTAACGATTCGCTGACCGGGCTTCCCAATCGCGTGCTTTTCGCCGATCGAATCGAGCAAGCATTCGGCGCAGCAAAACGCTACGGTCGCGGTTTTGCCGTGATGTATCTCGATCTCGATCACTTTAAAACCATCAACGATACCTACGGGCACATGGTCGGCGATGAAGTTTTAGTCCAGGTCGCTCGGCGTCTGCGGGCGCTGTTGCGCGAGAGCGATACGATCGCCCGCTTCGGCGGCGACGAGTTCGTCATTCTTCAGCCCGTGGTCGATGCGGCGACCGATGCCGCGGACCTCGCGCGCAAGGTGCTCGTTGCATTGGAGCAGCCGATCCTCGTCGGCGAACGCGAATATCGGATGGCGACGAGTATCGGCATAGCCCTCTATCCGGAGCATGCAGTCGAGATCGAACGGTTGATGGAGCTCGCCGACGCCGCGCTCTACCGAGCGAAACGCGAGGGACGCAACCGGTGGCACTTTGCCTCCGCGCCGGCTATTTCTCCGCGGGAACCTTCGCGCGGCGCTGCGCGCTCCGATGGCGAAGCGTAATCCGCGGAAGTTTCTTGGCGAGTTCCTCAGGCATGATCGCGTCGATTGCGTCGTCGACGGTCACGATGCCGAGCATGCGGTCGTGCGCGTCCACGACGGGAATCGCCAGTAAGTCGTAACGCGCGATCGCGGCGGCAACCTCCTCGGCGGGGGTCTCCGGGCGTACGCTGACGATATCGGTGCGCATGATTTTATCGATGAACGCGGTCGGCAACGCGAGGAGAAGATCGCGCAGCGTGACGATGCCGAGCAAGCGATCCTCTTGATCGATCACGTAGAGGTAGTAGATCAGCTCGCTCTCCGGCGCGAGCTCGCGAATCTTGCGGATCGTGGCGTCGGTCGTCCGGTGCGGATAGATCCAGACGTAGTCGGTGGTCATCAGGCCGCCTGCGGTATCGTCGTCGTACTTCACGAGTTCGCGCAGCTCGCCCGCGGTATCGGCGTTCATCTCCGCGAGCAACTCGCTCTGCCGCTCCTCCGGGAGCTCGGCGAGCAGGTCGGCGGCGTCGTCGGAATCCATCTCTTCGATGATGTCGGCGGCGCGAGCGGTGCCGACGTTCTCGATCAGTTCTCGCTGCGTCTGCGCGTCGAGATGTTCGAAGGCATCGGCGGCTACCTCGTCGTCGAGCTGTTTGACGACGGTCGCTGCTTCATTGCTCGAAAGGTTGCCGATGATCTCCGCGAGGTCGGAGGGGTGCAGGCGGGCGAGTTTGCTCGCGGTGACCGAGAGGTGGACGTGGCTCGGGTTGAGTTCGCGGATCGGCGCGACGGAGTCCCAGGCGATCATCGCGCGAGGAATGCGATCGTGCAGCGCCGGTGAGAAGCGTTCGCCGAGCTTGCGCAGACCGAGCCGGCGTAGGAGCCCGGCGAAGCCGATATCGGCGGCGACGACGCGCAACTGCCCGCCGGTCCGCGCGACCTCGAGATCGTTGATGCGCACGACTTTACGGCCGTCGATATCTACGATCTGCTTATCGAGTAGATCGGCGACCAAATAGAGTGCCTCGCCCTCGGGTGGGGCCGGCTCTTTGGGAGCGCTGGAAAGGGAGACGGCACCCCCGCGCTCGATGCCGAGCACCGAATCCATGGGGGCGAAACGCGCACCCTGCGCGGTTTTGACGAGAAAGCCGTCGATCTGCGGGAAGGTCGCCTCGGGATGGTTGACGAGAAAATCGCCGATCTTGCCGATCGGTAACTCGTCGATCGTGACGCGTTTGCCGACCAGTTCCGAGATGAATCCTTGCGTGAACGCCATCGCAGCCTCCCCTTTCGAGGGGCGGTGTTCTCGACGGCGCCGGAAGTATCCGTTCGTTCTTATGCGATAGGCGCAGCCCCCGCGCCGACCCCGATGCCGATTCCATTCAGCATCAGGGCGGTGATCTGCGTCGCGCTGACTTGCATCTGCGCGAGGACGCTCGATCCGATTTGCGTGAGAATCTGCTGCTGGGTGAGATTCGTCACGGTCGCGCCGATATTCGCGTCTTGGATCGAGCTGACACTTGCAGTGAGGTTGACGCTTGCGGTATTAGCGTTATTCGCGTCGTAATTTAACGAGACCATTTGCGCACCGACCTGCGCTTGGGCCTGCGTGATCTGCGAAAGTGCGGCATCGACGCGCATCTCCGCGTCGGCTGCCGGAATGTTGTTGCTCGAGCTCTGACCTTGCACGATGTTTTGATAATTGACCGTTTGCGGCGCAAGAATCGAGATATCCGAAATATTGAGGTCGGCCGTGCTGACTCCCGGCAACGATATCGCCGTCGTCTGCCCTTCTTGCGGTCCGTTCTGCACGTAAAGCGGCCCCGCATTTGCCGGCGCGGACGGAGGCGGGTTGAGCACTTCGAACGAGATCGATGTGCCAACATCTTGCTGCGTGAGATTCGCCAGCGTGAAATCGAGGAGATCGAGGAAACTTCCACTGGTCGCGCTCCCCGGATTCGGAATGAACGTCGGGCCAAGCGGCCCAGAGTTGACGGGGACCGCCGATGTATCGACGTAAAGTGGTGCGGCGCCGAACGCCGGATTCGTGCTGTAGGCTTGCACTTGCACGTAAACACCGGGGCCGACGGCGGTGCCGGAATCAGGATCGATCGCGTTCGCGCTATAGCCGGTAACCGTGAAGGTGATGAAGTTCGGCACGTACGTGCTCGGCGGTGGAACGCCGGGACCTTGGAGAGTCACCAACGGACCCGGATTGCCGAGGCCGTCGGCGTTGACGACGGTCGTTCCCGGTGTCGATCCGTCAGGATTGAGTAACGGCGAGGGAACTTGCACCGCACCGTAACCTGCGCTGTTGGAGAGCGGCGATGTCGGTGCAGTGGTCTGAAACTGTCCGTTCAACAGGTTGATGCCGTTGAAGGTGGTGTTGCTCGAGATGCGATTGACCTCGAGTAACAATTGTGAAATCTCCGCCTGGATGTTGGCGAGATCCGTCGATGAATTGAGATCGGAGCGCGACTCGACGACCAAGCTGCGGATGCGCTGGAGGATGAGCGTGATCGTCGTGAGGGCACCGTTTGCAACGGCGAGCGCATTGTTCGCCGTCTGCACGTTCTGAACGGCCTGCTGGAAACCGTTGACCTGCGTCTGAAGGCGTTGCGCTATTCCGTAACCGCTGGGGTCATTAACAGCAGAACTCACGCGGAGGCCGCTGGCCAGCGCGCGAATGTCGGTCTGTTCCCTTTTTTGCGTGAGAGAAAGGTTCAGGAGAACCTGGCTCGCACTCCCCAGCACATCCATGAAGTAAGGTGGCTTCCTCCTTGAAGATTCCCTACAGTTCGGGTATCGGCCGAACCACCCGAAGACTTGCTCGTCGCTCGGTGAATCCCTGGTAAAGAAACGCCCTTTTCGGGTAAGCCGGAGGGCTAAGCTAGCCGATAGGATTCTTGCTCGATGAAGCCGCTCGCAACGCGAAAAAGGTTTATCCTCCCGTTTTCTGCGCTCGCGCTGACTGCGGCGCTCTTAACATGCTTTGCCCCGCGGGTGGGAGCGACCGGCTATACCGCTCCTGTCACGTCCCCCGCGCCGAGTCCGGAGCCTTCGGCGGCGCCGAGCTCCGCTTCGACGAGCAGCCCTGCACCCGGCCCGGCCCCGAGCCCCTCCGCCACTCCGCGGCCGAAGCCGACGCCGCGGCCAACCCCCAAGCCGCTGGAGCGCCGGGGTGGACCGCTGCAATTTACGGTCTCCGGAAGCCTCGGCTTGGGGACCCAGCTCTCACAGAGCAATCTTACGAATCCGGTCTCAGGCCTCAACGGTTCGACTGCATTGAACCAAACAAGCGAGAGCGCTGGACTCTACACGACGCTCCTTCGGCGCACCCTCGACACGACTACCGATCTCCAGATTCCGCTCGGCTTGAGTAATCGAGGCTCTCAGTTTGGGACGGCCAGACTCTCTTACTCAACCCCCCGTTATACATTTTCTTACGGCGCGCAATCGCTGGGTATCTTCGGTCAAGTTCCCGCGGGGCAAACGCAGCGAGGACTGAATCTCACGCTGCCGGCACCGGGGGGCGATATCACCCTCTTTAGTGGGCCCGCCCTAGGGGTTGCAGGGGACGTCGTGCGACTTGCAGGCATCCGGTTGCGCCGCGTCGTTGGATCGGCGTTTGGCGAACTTGGCCTCTCGCAGTCGATCGGCGGCCCGAACACCGGTCCTGCGACCTCGCTCTTGGTCGGGCTTTCGAAAGCGAGTTTTAGCCGATCGTTTGTGGGTGAAGCTGTATTCCAACGTCGACGCTCGCCCGAAGGACCGACCGGAGGGCTTGCATTCCAGACGCGATTTGACGAGGGACTCTCTTCTCCGAATGGTTTCACACTAACCCTTCGCCGGGTTCCGGCGCAATTTTTAAGCTACGGCGGCGGCGAATCGCCGGCGGATGATTATGGAGATTTTAGCTGGCGGCTCACACAGGGTCAGCGCTCCGCGTTCGGTGATTTTTCCTTGGAGACCACAAGCGTCGGCGGCGTCGTCTCGGTTCAACGTCGGTCGAATCTCAGCTTCTCATTGCCCATCCACCACGACTCGCTGCAGATCGGTCTTCAAGACCAGCGGCTCGGCGGCAACGGTAACCCGCAATGGCTGGGAACCGGAACCCTCCAACTTGGGGCTCCATTTCACGACGGTCTCGCGCTTTTTGGGCTTCAACTTCAGCGCACGACGGCGGCAAACACGGGCCCATTAGCGGTCGTCTCGTACTCGTTGCAAGCTTCGCGAAACATCGGCCTCTGGGCGTTCCAGCTGACCGCACAGAGACAGCGCCAGAGCGGTGGTTATATCGGCCCCGTGCAGACGACATTAGGGACGCTCGGGATTTTGCGAGGCTTTGGAAAGACGACCCTCGGGGCAACGTATTCGATCACGCGCACTCGGAGTTCCGTCTCGAATGCAATCCAACGTACACCGCTATTAACGATCGGCCGACAAATCTCACCGGCGATCAGCATTCAAAGTTCGATCGGCTACCAGAGTATCGTGGATTCGTTGAATCCTGCGGCGAATGGGCGATCGCGAATCATTTCCATTCAGCTCAATGCGCCGTTCTCATTTGGAAATGGAGCGGTGCTCGGCCGCGTCGATCCTCGACTTCCGGCGATTATTACAGGGCAGGTACTCACCGATTACGGACCCTATTCCGGCCAAGGCTTCCAAAACACCGGCGTCGGGAACGTTCTCGTCTTGCTCGATCGAAAGATCGCGCAGCGAACCGACCTGGAGGGAAATTTTCAGTTTTCGTTCGTTCAACCCGGCGAACATCAAATTACGATCGAGAGTTCTTCGCTGCCCCGCGGGTTGACGGCCGATCAGCCGGTCATTACCCTCACCGTTGAGGGTGGGCAGACCGGTCAAGCAATTTTCCGCGTTGGGAACTATGGCTCGATCCAGGGCCACGTGCTCGGCCGCTCAACGGGCGGTATGGAGATACCGATCCCCAACGTCATGGTCCGCGTCGATAGCGGGGCGTACTCACAGACCGATGCCCAGGGAACGTTCGGCTTCGGGCGCTTGAGCCCCGGGCCCCATACCGTGACGGTCCTGGAGAATACCGTCCCCGCGTTCGTAAGCTTTCCCAAGGACGCGCGCGAGCAGAAGGTGACGGTCAAAAACGGGCATATTTCGACGGTCGATTTTGTTGCCGAGCCGCTGGGATCGATCTCGGGCTTCGTGACGTACAAGGCATCGCTGGCGCCGAAATACAAAGGCGGCGTCAATAACGCCTATGTGGTCGCCGAACCCGGCGAACACGCAGCGATTACCAACCCCGATGGCTCCTTTCTCATCGCCGACCTTCCCCCAGGGACCTACACGCTCTCGGTCGATCCCGAAACGGTTCCGGAGAATACCGGCCCGCAGGGCGGCCCGGTCGATGTGACGCTCAAGGCGCATGAGAATTACCGCGGGCTCCACTTTATCATCGGGCACAAGGTGAAAAAGGTCGTCTTCACCCTCCTCAACGGGGCGACGCCGCCGCCGACG
>JAKBCP010000027.1 GCA_021807645.1 bacterium | reverse complement strand
GATCTTCATCGTAGGCAATCGCGCTCGGCGCGACCGGCGTCCAGAGTGCCGGATCGGGCGGAAGATTTCCGGCGGGAAACGGCGGCCGCGTTCCGCCTTTACGGCCGGCGTGACCGAGCTGAATGCCGATGCGACTCTGCGACCAGGTCTTGATGAAATCGACGACGCGCGCTATGCCGCGTTCGTTTTCGTCACTATAGAGACCGAGGCAGTGCGGAGAGATGCGACCTTCGGGATTGACGTGCGTCGCTTCAAAAAAGACTAAGCCGGGCCCCGAGAGCGCGAGATGGCCGAGGTTGACCAAATGCCAATCCGATGCGGTTCCATCGATCGCAGAATACTGGCACATCGGCGATACGACAACGCGATTCGAAATATCGACCGAACGTAGCGAGAACGGTGAGAACAATGATGCGGACATGCCCGCTCAAACCTCGCTGCGTGCATGTTGGTTGCCGAATTGACGTTCTTGGGAAGGCCGGGGCTTGAACCCGGATGCCCTTGCGAGCGGCAGATTTTAAGTCTGCTGTGTCTACCGATTCCACCACCCTCCCGCTCTGCCCTGATGCCGCGCGCCCGCCAAAGCATCCTGCTGTTGGAGAAGGTAACCGAGCAGGAGATCCCCCGCAGTTACCGTCGCACGATCCATGCTCAAGCACGCTAACGCCGTTTCGAGAATGAGCACGCCGGCCGGAAGAATATCGGCGCGCTGCGCTTTCACACCTTCGAGGGCTCGCCGCTCTTCGATCCCCAGGGCGCAGAGCCGCGCAAAAGTCGTAGCGAGTAAGTCGCGCGTGAGTTCGTAGCGTTCGATACGGCCGCGCCTGCCGCGAATCAGCGAGGCCGCGCTGGTCGCGCTTCCGCCGACGAGCGCGATGCGCTCCGCGCCGCGAAAATCCGCGAACGCCGCAAGGCGCTCGCGCGCGAGCGCACGGGCCCGTTCGACCGCCGCTTCGCCGACCGCACCGGCGTGCCCGGCGAGATCCGGCACCGCCTCGGTCAGGCGCACCGCACCGATCTCCGCCGAGATCGAACGCTGCGGAAGATCCCCGACGCCGAGCGCATACTCCGTGCTACCGCCGCCGACGTCGATCGCTCCGGTCATCGTGCCCGGACTCGGCGCAAGGCTCGCAACCGCTCCGCGAAAGGATGCCGCGGCCTCTTCTTCTCCGGAGAGCACGCGCAGCGGCACGCCGGTTATCCGCTCGACGGCGCGCGCGAAAACCTCGCGATTCGTCGCACGGCGTACCGCGCTGGTAGCGATTGCGTACAAGCGCAGATAATGGCCGCGTACGCTTCCCACATGCACGCGCACGGCTTCAAGCGTTCGCTCCATCGGCTCTTCGCCGAGCATGCCGCTCTCGCCGACCCCTTCGCCCAAACGCGTGCCGATCGAGCGTTCCAGCGCGACGTGCGGGCGCCCCTCCGGAGCATCGGCAAGGAGAACCCGCGTCGAATTCGTGCCGATCGAAATGACGGCGAGATAGCCGCTCAAGGTTGGGGATCGACGCGTTTCTTCGGCACGAACCGTCGGCGGCGCGATGGTGGGGCATCGCGATCACCCTCGGCATCATCGCCGTCATCTTCTTTGTTAAAGCGCAGGAGTTGCTCCTCGAACGCATCGTCGCGTTGCAACGGAAGCACCTTCGCTTCTAAGTGACGATCGTGCTGCACGATCGCGAGTTCGATCTCACGATCGCTCTGCATCGCGCGTTCGAGCAACTTTCGATAGGCTTCAACCTCGCGCTCGCTGATGCTGGCAAGTTCGCCGTTCTCCAAACGCACGAGCGCACCGTGTGCGTGAATCTGCACGACGGTTCCGTGGCGTTTCTCGGCTGGGTTCAATGGACGGCGGGAGAGGGCGCTGGTTCGACGAGAACCATGTGTTCGTTCGGCGCGAGCATGCGAAGCCGCTCGTGAATCTCGGGAATCGCCCCGCGTGCGGTTCGCAAACGAGCGATGCGTCGACGCAACCGCGCGTCGCGACGCTCGTAACGGGCGATCGTCGCGCGCGTTTGGTGCAGGTCGGAGACGAGCCGGATGTCGGTACCGATAACGCGAGCGAACTGCGCCGCGACCAGGAGGAAAAATACCGAGCCGACTGCGAGCGCGGCAAAACGCCGGAGAGAACGAACGAGCGGATGGCGCGCCAGAGCGACGATCACGTCGCACCGTCCGAACCGGCGACGGCATCGCGCCAGCTTCCCAAATGACGATATTTTTCGTAACGCGCATCGAGAAGATCGCGCAGGGAATATGTCTCGAGAACGTCGAGCAACGCCCCGACCCGATCGAGTACGCGCGTTACGGTTGCGGCCGGGTCGCGATGCGCGCCGCCGAGGGGTTCGGGGATCACTTCGTCGACGATACCGAAGCCGCGAAGATCGCCGGCGGTTAATTTTAAGTGCGCGGCGGCCTCGTCGGCTTTACTCGCATCGCCCCACAGGATCGCGGCGCAGCCTTCGGGCGAAGCCACGGAATAGACGCTGTGCTCGAGCATGAGCACGCGATCGGCGATCGCGAGGGCAAGCGCGCCCCCCGATCCACCCTCGCCGATGACGACGCAGAGCGTCGGGACTTTTAGGCCGGCAAAGACTTCGAGCGAACGAGCGATCGCTTCAGACTGCGCGTGCTCCTCGGAGAGAATGCCGGGGTCGGCGCCCTTCGTATCGACGAAGGTAACCAAGGGAAGGTTAAAACGCTCGGCGAGTTCCGCGAGCCGTTCGCCCTTCCGGTAGCCTTCGGGGGTCGACATTCCGAAATTGCGCGCGAGATTCTCTTTCATATCGCGTCCGCGTTGTTGGCCGATCGCGACGATCGCATGGCCGCCAAGGCGCGCGAAGCCGCCGACGATCGCCGGATCGTCGCGGAACATTCGATCCCCGTGTAACTCGTCGAAGGCGTCGAAGCCGGCGATATAATCCAACGCCGTCGGGCGGCGCGGATGGCGCGCCATGTGCACTTTCTCCCACGGCGTCAGCGAACCGAACAGCTCGGCGAGTAATTGCCGATACTTGCTTTCGAGCGAGGCGATCTCGGCGGACATATCGACCCCTTTGCCTTCGCTTGCCGCGCGGAGATCCTCAATCCGTCGTTCGAGCTCCAACAGGCCCTTCTCGCGTTCGAGCAACGGGTTCATGCCGACAGCTCCGCGCGCTTGCGACGCTGGAGACCGGCCCGCGCGTACCCGAGCAGGCGTTCCAACGTCGGTTTGAGGTTCGCGCGCTCGACCACCGCATCGATATGGCCGCGTTCGAGCAAAAACTCCGCGGTCTGAAAACGATCGGGTAAGCGCTGACGAATCGTCTGTTCGATGACGCGACGGCCCGCGAAACCGATCATCGCGTTGCGTTCGGCGATAATCACGTCGCCCTGAAACGCGAAGGAAGCCGAAACGCCGCCGGTGGTCGGATCTGTAAGCACGATGATCAAAGGCTGGCCGCTCGCCTTGAGGCGCAGCACCGCGGCGGTCGTCTTCGCCATCTGCATCAACGCCAGCATGCCTTCTTCCATCCGCGCTCCGCCCGATGCGGTGAAGATCGTGCAGGGAACCCCGCGCTCGGTCGCCGCCTCGATCAGGCGCGTCAACCGTTCGCCGACCACCGAGCCCATCGTTCCACCGCGAAAGTGAAAATCCATGACGCCGAGTGCGACTTCGAAGCCGCCGATACGGGCAAAGCCGCAGAGCACCGCCTCATCCATGCCGCTCTTTTCGGCATCGGCGGCGAGTTTCTGCGGATAGCTTTTTTTATCGGTCCAGGCGAGCGGATCGGCGGGGAGAACGCCGCGGGCGATCTCTTCGAAATCGCCGTCGACGAGCGAGAGAATACGATCGTGCGCCCGCATGCGGAAGTGATGCGAGCAGCGCGCGCAAACGTCGAGATTCGCCGAGAGATCGGGGCGATAAAGTACCTCGCCGCAGCTCGGGCATTTCACCCATTGCGCCGCGTCGTCACGGACTTTATCGCGATTGCGCCCGCCGCGCAGCCAATCCGCCATCGGCATCGGTTAGGCTTTCGCTCCCGTGAGGCGCCGCCGGTAGAGGCGACCGAGTTGCTTGATATAGTTGAAGATTTCGCTCTGGTTGAGCTTCGATTCGCCGACGATCCGATCGGTAAAGACGTACGGAATCTCCACGGCTCGCCCGTAATGGGCTTTCGCGATCACTTCCAGCCCGATCTTAAAGCCGATTGGATCGAGCTCGACGCCGTCGAGCGCCTCCCGCTTCACCAGGAAAAAACCGCTCGTGACATCGGCGATCGGCGTGAGAGGACGAGCGAGCATGCAGGCAACCCGCGACGTAAAGATCCGCTTCGCCGGCCAATTAGCGATCCCACCGCCCGGAACGTATCTACTGCCGACCGCGAGCCCATACTTCCCGGAGGCAAGCGCCTCGACCATCTTGGGAATGATGCGGATATCGTGGCTGAAATCGGCATCCATCGCCCCCAATGCCCGCGATTCAGGGCGGGCGGCCTTCCAGCCGTCGATCACCCCGCTGGAGAGCCCCATTTTCCCCGGCCGATGGACGCAGCGCACGGGGAGTTCGGCGGAGAGCCGGTCGACGATATCGCCGGTGCCGTCGGGCGAGTTGTCGTCGACCACGACGATCTCACCATCGAGCCCGGCATCCCGAAAAACGTCGACGGCTCCCCGAAGGAGCCGTTCGATGCCACCGGCTTCGTTGTAGGTCGGGACCACGATAGTAAAGGGCAGGGCGCTCATATATCCTGCAATGCTACGACGTCGAGCGCAATTGTTCCGCCCCGTCCGAGCGCCGCGAGCGGCTGCGTTTGCGCGCATACATCGCGGCATCGGCCTGTTCGATCAATCGGGCCGTATCGGTGGCATCGTTGGGAAAGAGCGCGATGCCGACGCTGGCGCCGATGGAAATGGCGCGGTCGCGCGCCCGGATCGGCGTTGCGAGGGCTTCGGCGATGCGCCGTTCGAGCCGCTCGATCGAGAGATCGGTAGCGTCGCTTTGAATGACGGCAAACTCATCGCCCCCAATGCGCGCGATCGTATCGGAGGCCCGAACGACGCCATCGAACCGGCGCGCAACCTCGAGCAGCACTTCGTCGCCGACGCCGTGCCCGTAGGCATCGTTGACTTCCTTGAAGCCGTCGAGATCGATATAGAACAACGCGACCTGGGCGTTCGAACGCGTCGCACGCGTAACCTCGCGGCGAAGCGATTCGGCGAAATTACTCCTATTCGGCAAAGACGTGAGCGGATCGTAAAAAGCAAGCTCGCCCATCCGCTTCACTTGCAGGTCGCGCTCCATCGCCGAACCCAAAAGGGCTGCGAGCAAGCGCATGAAATCCCGATCGGCGTCGTCGAAACGCATCGCGCCGATGCGCGCGCGCCGAGACTCGAACGACACCGTTCCGTAGGGTACGCCTTCCACCCATATCGTTGCCAGCAGCACGCTGCGCCAGCCCTGCCATTCGGTCGCCGGATCGAGCCGCCAATTCCCGCCCTGCGTGTCGTCGATCGCCAGCACGACATCGGTGCCGAAGGCTTCGCGGCTAAACGTCCGGCCGAAAGCAATCTCCATTCCGACGGGGATCTCGGTTGCGCCCACGCAACGCTCGACGACGACCGCGTCGCCCTTTACCCGCGTAACGAAACAGGCATCCGCCCCGAGTGATTCGATACCGAAACGCATCACGCGCTCGATCTGCGCGTCGAATTCCAGCCCCGAGGCCGCAGCGAGCGCGAGCAATTCGCGCATGCGTTCGCTCCGCATCCGCTCGCGATGTGCGAGGTCGCGCATTTCGGAGACGTCTTCGAGCGAGACGTAGGCGCCTTCGATCGATCGATCGACGAGAATCGGCGAGAACGAACAGCGCATCGACGCGCTCTCGCCGTTGCTGCGGATGACGTTGAGTTCGATTTGCGGATGTTCCCCTAACAGCACGCGCGCAAATGCGGTGCGCAATGCCGTTATATCGCCGGGCGCAACATCTTCTTCGAAGAGGCGAAAGCCGATCGCCCGCGAGGCACCGCTGAAACGGTCGAAGGCTGCATTCACCCGTCGATAGCGCCCCTGCGCATCGAGTTCGAGCAGCGGCGTCGCGTTGCCGTCAAAGAGCGAATCGAAGCGCTGCTCGATCTGCGCGCTGCTGGCTTCGAGCGGTACCACCTGCCGTAGATCGCGCGCCGTCGCCAGCACGGCAATCGGCGACCCGTTCTCGCGGATCGGCGAGATCGTTGCCAGGACGTCGAGTCGGCCGCCGCGCGCATCGATGAACCGCGTCACGAAATACTCGGTCGAACCGACGACGGCGCGATCGAAGGCCGTCACCGTCTCATCGAGCGTCTCGGGGGCGATGTGGGTGGAGAAGTGGCGTCCGAGCATCTCCCCGGTCCCATACCCGAGCAGCGCGATCGCTGCGGCGTTCCCATGGAGCAAACGCCCCTGCAGATCGTAGCTTGCAATTGCATCGGGGCTATCGTCGTAGAGCGCGGCGAAGCGCGCGCGCAGGCGCTCGTATTTTTGCCGACCCATCTCCGCGCTCGCAGCGATTTTTCGGCGCGCGATTTCGAGCGCGACAGCAACGAGAAGTAACGCAACGGCAAGAACGGCGACAATCGACGATAGAGCGAGCATCGCTATCGAACTCCGGCGCTGCGGCGCGCTTGCTTCGCGCGATACATCTTTGCATCGGCGGCACCGAGCAACGCGCCCGGGTCCTCCCCGTCGGCCCCGAGAACCGCCGAGCCGACCGAGACCCCGATGGTGAGGTCCCTCTCGGAATAGGGTTGGGTGAGGGCGCTTTCGATGCGCTCGGTGCAACGTTCCAGACTATCGCTCTGCAGGTCGTTAAGGACGACGACAAACTCATCGCCGCCGACGCGAGCGACGAGTTCGTCGCCGCGCACGACACTCAGGAGACGGCGCCCAACCTCGGCGAGCAACCGATCGCCCACAGCGTGGCCGAAACGATCGTTCACGTCCTTGAAGCCGTCGAGATCGAGAAAGAGAATACCCAACTCCCCACCATTGCGCTTTGCGTGCGCGATTTCCCGTTCCAGCCGCTGCGCGAGCATCGTTCGATTGGCCAGCCCGGTCAGCGGGTCACGCAAAGCGAGGTCACCGAGCGTTCGCGCCCGGCGGTCGCGCTCGAAGGCGCTCCCTAGTAGGGCGGCCATCAACTTCACGAAGTCGAGATCGTTGGCATCGAAAGGCGTCTCACGGATATATTTCGACGAAAAGGCCAAGCAACCGAAGCGAACCCCCTCCACCGAGATCGGCGCACCGAGGAAGCACCGCCAGGGTTCGCCGTCGGCGGCCACATCGTCGCGCATTGCGCTGTCGCGGATATCGTTGATCACCAACGGCGTCTCGCTCTCCAATACATGCCGCGAGATCGACCGCGCGATCGGCACGCGCTCGCCGAGCGAGAAACGCCCCGCGCCGCCCTTCGCGCGAATGATAAAATCGTCGCCGTCGATACCGAGCACGTAGCCGATCTCCATGCCGAGCATGCGGCGCCCAAAATCGAGAACGCGCGCGAGCAACGGCTCGAGCTCTTCCTGCGGGACCGTCGCGAGCCGATAGAGCTCGCGTAATTTCTCGCGCGTCATCTCTTCGCGACGTTCGAACGTCCGCTGGGCGCTGAGATCCCGCATGACGAGATAGTACCCTTCGATCTCGGTCCCGCGCGCCATTGGAATCAACGCTACCATCACCGGAAGAATACGTCCGTCCTTACAGCGCAGTTGCGATTCGGATTCAAAAGCTTCGCCGGCCATCACGCGGCGAAAGGCGCTTT
>JAKBCP010000026.1 GCA_021807645.1 bacterium | reverse complement strand
TACGCCGAGTAGCGCGCTCTGTCACGCCGAGTAGCGCGCTCCGTCACGCCGAGTAGCGTGCTCTGTCACGCCGAGTGGCGCGCTCTGCCACGCCGAGTAGCGCGCTCTGTCACGCCGAGTAGCGCGAAGCGCGTATCGAGGCGCCGCGCGGAAACCCCTCGATACGCCGCGTTCCGCGGCTACTCGGGGTGACAGCGTTGTGCATCTATCCGGGGTGACAGCGTTGCGCATCTATCCGGGGTGACAGCGTTGCGCATCTATCCGGGGTGACAGCGTTGTGCATCTACTCGGGGGGAGGCAGTTACTGAATCGTACCGTTTTCGACGGCGTGGCAGGCGACCATATGCCCGTCCCCGGTATCGCGCATCGCCGGCTCTTCGACCGAACAGCGATCGAATGCAAAGGGGCAACGCGGATGAAACCGGCAGCCGCTCGGCGGCGCCATCGCCGTCGGGACATCGCCGCTGAGAAGTACGCGCTTCTGCGATCCCTGTAACGCCGGATCTGGAACCGGAATCGCGGCGAGTAACGCCTGCGTATACGGGTGGAGCGGGTGCGCGTAGAGCGCTCCCCGGTCGGCGATTTCAAAGATCTTCCCGAGATAGAGCACCGCGACGCGCGTCGATATGTGCCGGACCACCGAAAGATCGTGCGAGATAAAAAGATAGGTCAGCCCCAACCGCTCGCGCAGGTCTTCGAGCAGATTGAGTACCTGCGCCTGAATCGAGACATCGAGCGCCGAAACCGGTTCGTCGCAGACGATGAACTGCGGCTCTACGGCGAGCGCGCGGGCAATGCCGACGCGTTGACGTTGGCCGCCCGAGAATTCATTCGGGTAACGATTGAGATGCGAGGATTGAAGCCCGACCAAGCGCAGGAGCTCAACCGTTCGCTCCATCCGTGCCTTGCCTTTCGCCAGGCCGTGAATCGCGAGCGGTTCGCTGACGATCTCGCCGATCGTCATGCGTGGGTTGAGGCTCCCGTAAGGATCCTGGAAGATGATCTGCATCCGGCGACGGAGTTCGCGCGTTTGGCGCGCAGAGATATCGCTGATATCGCGGCCTTGGAAGCGAATCGTGCCGGAAGTTGCAGGCAGCAACTTCAGCACCAGGCGCCCGATCGTCGTCTTGCCGGAGCCCGATTCGCCGACGAGCCCTAACGTCTCGCCCTTGCCGACGCGAAAACTCACCCCATCGACCGCTTTGACGTCGGCGACGTGACGACCGAGGACGCCCGCGTTCACGGGGAAGTATTTTTTGAGGTCGGTGACCTCGAGCAAAGGCTCCTCGCTCATTGCGCCGCACCAGCCGGAACGAGCGTTTCGGTGCAACGCCAACAGCGGGCGAGATGACCGCCGCCGAGATCGGTCACCGGAACCGGCGTATCGCAGCGCTCGAGGCGGTATGCGCATCGCGGAGCAAACGCACAACCCGGCGGCATGCGATGGAGGTTCGGCGGTTGCCCGGGGATCGGTTTCAGGCGCGCGTTCGCCGGCGCGTCGAGCCGCGGAAGCGAGGCGAGAAGCCCCTGCGTGTACGGCATGCGCGGCTCGGCAAAGATCTGTTTCGCGTCTCCGTACTCCACCATGTTGCCGCCGTACATAACCAACACGTCCTTACAGGTCTCGGCAACCACTCCGAGATCGTGCGTGATAAGAATGATCGCAGCGCCGGTCTCGCGCTGAAGTTCGTTCATGAGTTCGAGGACCTGCGCCTGAATCGTCACGTCGAGCGCGGTCGTCGGCTCGTCGGCGATCAGTAACTGCGGGTTGCACGAGAGCGCCATCGCGATCATCGCGCGTTGGCGCATACCGCCGGAAAACTGGTGCGGATAATCATCGACGCGCTTCTCCGGCGACGGAATGCGAACTTTTCGCAGCATCTCGATCGCCGTTTCGCGCGCCTCACGGTGATTGCGTCCGAGATGGAGGCGCACGACCTCGGCGATCTGTTCCCCAATCGTGAGCACCGGGTTCAGCGAGGTCATCGGATCTTGGAAGATCATTGCAATGCGGTGCCCGCGCACGCGGCGCATCTCCTCATCGCGAAGTTTTAGGAGATCGCGCCCGTCGAAAAAGATCTCGCCGGATTCGATACGCCCCGGACGGTCGATCAAACGCATGATCGAAAGCGAGGTAACCGATTTTCCCGAGCCCGATTCGCCGACGATGCCGAGCGTTTGCCCGGCATCGAGAGAGAATGAAAGCCCGTTTACGGCGGTGATAACGCCGTCCTCGGTTTTAAAGGTCGTGCGGAGGTTGCGGACCTCGAGCAGCGCCATCGCGGAGTCGGCTAGATTCCGGTCAGTGCGAGAATCGTCATCGAGGCGACGAACAGCACCGCTACGATTCCCGTAACGCGCGCAAGTTGTTCGTCCATACCCAGGCGTCCGCGGTAGGCCGATTCGACCTTTCCGCCGATCGTTCCGGAGAGCCCCTCGTTCTTCGTCGTCTGCATCGCCAGCAGCACGATCAGCGCGAGCGCGGCGATCACCGCAAGCCCGGCGATACCGTGCGTTAGCCAACTCGCATGTTGCTGGAACCACGTATGCGGTGCGATAGCGGCAGGGACGCTCTGCGCGGCTTGCGCTGCGAGCGGATTGGGCACGGTCGTCGCTCGCGCGATTGGAGCGGCGTGCTGGGTTGCGGCACCTGCGGCTTGGAGCGGGTGCGTTGTGGCGGCACTAGCTGGCATGAAAAATCAGACTCCCTGTGAGGGTTGTACGGCTCAGGATTCTATCATGAGGCGGTAGCCCCTACAAGGCAGGCGGCTATTCGCCGAGCAAGCGCCCGAGCGTCGAGCCCGACCGTGCTCCGCTGCCGCGCCTGGGTATCGGCCTGCAAAAAGGTTTCCCCTACCCCGATTCGTTCGACCGGCACGCTCGCGCCGGCATCGGCGAGCGTCTCGAGCACCGCCGAACCGAAGCCGCCGGCGAGACTATGCTCCTCCAGCGTGATCAGAAGATCGTGGCTGCGCGCGCAGGCGAGGAGCGCTTCGCGGTCGAGCGGCGCGACGAAGCGCGCGCTGTAGATCGTCGGCAACGCAGCGCGAAGATCGCCGTATTCACCGCTCTCCAACAACGCATAGGCGTCCATCGCGATATCGACGGTATTCCCGAGCGCGAAGATCGCGACGCGGCTCCCGGCGCGCAATAACTCGCTCTTTCCGCGCTCGATCGGCGCCGGAGGATCGAGCACGCGGCCGCTACTCGAACCGCGCGGATAGCGAATCGCTACCGGCCCGTCGCAATCCAACGCGAACTCCAACATCGGACGCAGTTCCTCTTCGGAGCGCGGCGCGAGAATCGTAAAATTCGGCAGCGTTCGCAGATACGCGATATCGTAGAGCCCCATATGCGTCGGGCCATCGTCCCCGACGACGCCCGCGCGATCGAGCGCGAAGATTACCGGCAGCCCTTGAACCGCAACGTCGTGAACGATCTGGTCGTACGCGCGCTGCAAGAACGTCGAATAGATCGCACAGACCGGTCGCATGCCGTCGGCGGCGGCGCCGGCGGCGAAACAGACGGCATGCGCCTCGGCGATGCCGACATCGAAATACCGCTCCGGAAAACGTTGCGCGAATTTCGAGAGTTTCGTCCCATCGGGCATCGCAGCCGTTATCGCCATCACTCGTTCGTCACGCTCGGCAACCTCGATAAGGCCGCGCGCAAAGGCATCGGAGAAGGTCGGCCGAGCACCCTCTTTGATCTCGAGTTTCCCGTTCTCGATATCGAAGGCGCCGCAACCGTGGAACGTTCGCGCGTCGCGCTCGGCCGGTTCGTAGCCCTTCCCTTTCACCGTGCGAACGTGCACGAGGACCGGGCCCTCGATCCCCGCTGCGGCGTGCAGCGCCGCCTCGACCGTCTCGAGATGATGCCCGTCGAAAGGCCCGAGATAGCGAAAGCCGAGCTCTTCGAAGATGACTGCCGTCTTCTCCGCCGGCGCGACGAAACGCACCGCCGCGACCTCCGCGCTCGCGATCGCTTTACGCGCGGTTCCACCGAACGGCAGATGGTGCAGCACGTCTTTTGCTTTTTCGCGCGCGTAATTAACGAGCGGTTTACTGCGGAGAACCGAGAGGTACGAGGCGATCGAACCGACGTTCGGTGCGATCGACATCTCGTTGTCGTTGAGCACGACGATGAGATTACTCTGGAGATGGCCCGCATTATTGAGTGCCTCGTATGCCAGCCCGCCGGTGAGCGCGCCGTCGCCGAGAATCGCGATCACGCGTTCGCTGCCGCCGCGGCGGTCGCGCGCGATTGCCATCCCTAACGCAGCGGAGACCGACGTGCTGGCGTGCCCGGCGCCGAATGCATCGTAGGGCGATTCGGAGCGCATAGCAAAGCCGGAGATGCCGCCGCCCTGTCGCAACGTCGAGAAAAGCTCGCGACGGCCGGTAAGAATTTTGTGCACGTAGCTCTGGTGGCTGACATCCCAGAGAATCTTATCGTTGGGCGCATCGAAGACGCGATGGAGCGCAAGCGTCAGCTCGACGACCCCGAGATTCGGTGCGAGGTGCCCGCCGTTGCGCGAACAGGTAACGACCAGCAGGTCGCGGATCTCGCGCGCCAGCAACGCGAGTTCGTCGCGGTCGAGCCCCTTGATATCGGCGGGGGAGTTGATTTTTTCGAGCATATCGCGTGCTTCCGATTCGTGAGCGGGTTGAGTAAGCCCCGGCGGGGCGCTCCGGCCCTCAGAACCGCTCTCGGAGGGAGGAGGGTTCGCTAGGTCGCATTTCGGCCGGGTGATCGACCCCTCGGTACATCTGCTCCCCGAACGCACCCGGAATGTCTGGCGCGACCTTGCCCGCATTCTCTCGACGATCTTCAACCCGTTTCTCTGCGCCCTGGCCCTCTTCGTTATCCTGTCGAGCCAGACGGCACGCTCGACGGTAGAGTTTTGGAAGCTCCTGTTCCTCTCGACGACCTTTACCTCGCTACTGCCGATGCTCTACGTCTTCTGGCTCTACGCCAGCGACCGTATCTCCGACCTCGATATGTCACAGCGTCGCGAGCGCGAGTCGGTGTTCTCGGCGTTTACGCTTGCCTATATCCTCGGATTGATCGTCCTCTGGGCCGCACACGCACCGATGCTCATGCGCGCGGCTTTGGCCGGCTATGCCGTCTCGGGAGCGGTCATTCAGGTCATCACGCGGTACTGGAAGATCAGCACCCATGCGCTGGCGATCTCGGCTGCGCTCACGGTGATCGTGTTCCTCGATGGCCGCTCGCCGCTGCCCTTTCTCGTCCTCATCCCGATGGTCGGATGGGCGCGCGTCTATCTACGCGCGCATACGCTCGCACAGGTGATCGGCGGCTCGGTGCTCGGCATCGGCAGCGTTACGGTGCTCTTCGATCTCTTCCATATTCCAAACGCACTGCTTCACTAGTCCGCGCGAGATCCGGGCCGAGCATCATCTCGAGTTGCGCGGCAAAACGCACGCCGTCGCCGGTGGTGACGCAACGCGTTCGCCCGCTTCCGCGCGGCGAGCCCGCCTCGATCGCCAGTGCGACCGCGCGTTCGGCCTGTACGATCGCCGGATCGATTCGCAGCACGTTGGGGCCGAGCGCCGTTGCGAAATGCGCGTCGAGGACGGGGAAATGCGTGCATGCCAGCAGCACCGCTTCGCAGGTCGACGGCACGCGCTCGCAGACCTCCGCAACCGCACGGCGCGCTACCTCGCCCTCGATTTCGCCCGCCTCGACCAGCGGCACGAGCGCGGGCGCCGCGATCTCGGTGACTTTCATCGCCGGGGCACGCGAGCGCAATGCATGACCGTAGGCACCGGTGCGAACGGTCGCAGCGGTAGCGATCACCGCGATATCGCGCAGTCCTCGCCGGGTGACGGCGAGCGCCGCCGATTCGATGAGATCGAGGATGCGAACGCCCGCGCTCGGCCAACCATGCCGTTGCGCGACGGCGCACGAAGTGTTACACGCCATCACGATCGCATCGGCGCCGGCCGCTTCGAGCCACGCGACGTTTGCATGAAGGAGCGCGACGAGCTCTTCTTCCGAGCGATCGCCATACGGCACGTGCGCCTGATCGGCGAGAAAGACGATCTCTTCGTCGGGAAGCGCCGCACGGACGGCTCGAAGCACGGTTAATCCGCCGAGCCCGGAATCGAAAAGCCCCAGCATATCTTACTGCTGGGGTTGGATTGCCGGGGGCGGCGCGCCTGCATAATCGGTAATGCCGTCGGCGATCGCGACGGCGACCTTCTGGCGCCACGCGGGATCGGTCAGCAGGGCGAAATCGTCGGGATTGGAGAGAAAAGCCGTCTCGACCAGGCAGGCGGGCATAAATGCGTGCAGCGGGATATAAAGATGGCTTTTAACGATGCCGTCGTTCTTCGTGCCGACCTGCGCGGCGAGTTCGTTCTGGATATCGCGCGCGAGCGGCTCGTCGATCGGTTTGGCATAGTACGTCGTCGTACCGTTCGGGCCCGCATTGATATAGGCGTTGGCATGAATGCTCACGAGCAAGCGCGCACCGGCGCGATTGGCGATGTTATCGCGCGCCTGTAATTCTTGTTCGGCAGTATCGTTGGGAGCGTACACGTCGACATCTTTGGTGCGCGTCATAATGACCTGCCAGCCGCGCGCTTCGAGAATCGCGCGCAACCGCTTGGCCATATCGAGCGTGAGCACCGCTTCGGCGACACCGTGCCGAACCGCACCGCGATCGCTACCGCCGTGACCGGGATCGATGACGATCAATCGCGGATTGGTCGGCACGTAGGCTGCGACGGGATTGACGCTCCAGAGATTCGGGTCGCCGCCTGCAACCGGGGCGGCGGCCGCAAGCGCGACGCTCGGCGTTCCCGTCCCGGCGACGCCGGTGCCCGCCGTCGATGCATCGGCGAGCGAGAGCGCACCGGCGACCGCGATATCGACACCGGTCGCCGCCGGCGTCACCGTCACGTCGTGCGCACCCGCGATCGAGAGCGCGATACGTACGGTCTGCGGATCGATCTGCCGCGCGCGAACGTCGGTAATCGGAGCACTCGTCGACGGAGGTATCGCCGTCGGCTCGAGGGTCGCGCCATGGAGATCGATCCAAAAGCGATTGTCGGGTGCGCGCAGGTGGTGCCAATCGAACGAAGCGGCACCGGTCAGTGCGACGTGCAGCGTGACGCCGCTCGGCGTTAATTGCGCTTGGATCGCAGTGATCTGCGCGAGCGTGACGAGCGGCGCCGGAGTAACCTCGGCAACCGGCGGGCTCGTGGCGAGCGGCTCGTTCGCGACGCGATTCCACGGCGAAACCGTCGGCAGTTCGGAGTTCGGCGGCGGCCGTAGTGCGACAGCGACCTGCGGCGTCGGCGTCGGCGGCGGCGGCGCGAGAGAGCGTGGCCGCGCGGGCGATGTCGGCGCGTTGACGGCGACCTCGCTGCTTCCCGGAGCGATGACGAACCCGATATCGCGCCCGTCGAGCGAGCCGACCTGTGCGACGTGCGAACTTCCGTCGAGATCGAGCGTCACGTAGGTCGTCGGATTCGCTGCGCTTCCGACTTGCGAGAGTTCGACGGCGACCAATCCGCCGGCATCGACGCTGCGCAAGCGCGCCAGTCGGCTTCCGACGCCGACGAACGCGTAGATCATCTGTCGTCTGCTTGTTCGGACGAGGCGCGCTTGCAGAGGAATCGCTCCGCGCGCGACGACGCGCATACCGCTGCCTTCATCGGAGATATCGAGGTTGGTGATCTGCGGTTGGAGGATCGTCGTCGCTCCATTGGCGATTTTGCGCAGCCCTAACGCGCGCGCGAGGGCGTCGAAGTCGAGATAGGCCTCACCGCGGAGCGCGAACGGCGCGGCCTTGGAGCGCAC
>JAKBCP010000025.1 GCA_021807645.1 bacterium | reverse complement strand
AACGAGCACCGCCAAGAACGCCAATGCAAGAACCGCCGCGTCGAAGCGCTCGGGTTCTTCATGCTCGCGCGAACGCGGGGGAGCCCCCGCAAATGCGAGGCCGAAGAGCTTTAAAAATGCGGCGGCAGCAAGCCCTCCACCGAGCAGTAACGCGAAGAGGCCGAGCACGCCCACGACCGTGAGTTCGCCGTTCCCCGAAAACGTAGCCCCGATAAATCCATGCAATAACAGCCACTCTGAGAGAAAGGCATTGCTCGGAGGCAATGCCGCCGCGGCGAGACAGCCTACGAGAATCCACGGTGCGCTGCGCTTGAGCGCGTCGCTCCCCAAGCCGCGGAGACGATCGAGATCCGTAACGTGGTGCATGCGTTCGACAACGGTTCCCGATGCCAAAAACAAAAGCGTCTTAAGGACCGTGTGATTGAGCGCGTGAAAGAGCATCGCCAGAAATGCCAGCATCGCAAGCGCCGGAAAACCCAGCGCCGAAGCGCAAATTGCGAGCCCGAGCGCCGAGACCATGACGCCGATATGTTCGATCGAACTATAGGCGAGCAACCGCTTTAATTCGCTCTCGGCAGCGGCGGCTAGACCGCCGACGATCGCACCGACGAGCCCGGAGAGCAATAAAAGCATGCCTGCAAACGAGCCGGCCGGTGCGACAAGGACGAAACACGCGAGCGCGAGAGCGTAGAGCGCGATCTCGAGCATGACGCCGGAGAGTAAAGCCGAGGCGTTCGCCGGAGCGGCCGGGTGCGCGCGAGGCAACCAGAATTGGAGCGGAACCAGCCCGGCCTTCGAACCAAATCCAAGCAGCATTGCCGCGAGAACGACGCTTCGCATTCCCGGCGCGAGCGATGAAGCGTTGGCCGCGATTGCCGAAAAACTGCCGCTCCCGGCGTGAACGGCGAGGATCGCCAAGCCGATGGTAATTGCTATCGCCCCGAGCTGGCTTACCAACGCATAGGCAAAAGCGGCGCGGCGAACCTCCTTGCGCTCGCGATCCGTTGCGACGATGAAGATGGAGATCAACGACATGCTCTCCCAACTCAGCAAAAAAGCGAACGCCGATTGTGCGAGGAGCACGGCGATCATCGCCAGACTAAAAAACGCAAGCGCGATGCCGCTGCCGGTTCGCCCTCGCTTCAGGTTCCAGATTGCAACGGCGATGACGCCGATCGCCAGAAAGATGAGAAAGGGTCGAGCGAGCGAGGTCGCTACGAATTCTAACGACAGATATCGCGCGAATACCGACGACGCGATCGCCAGCGGCGCGGGCGGCAGTACGGCGAGCGCAACGGCTGCAGCGGCGACCGCGCCGAGAAAGAGAGCGGCGAGCGGCCGTAGCATCCTAACTCTGCGCTTCGAAATTCGCGCGTTGTTCGCGAAGCAGCCGGTCGCAAAAATCGCGCGCGGCGTCGAGGATATCCCAAAGGCGCCGGTCGGCGACACTATAGCGAACGAAGAGGCCCTCGCGGCGTGCGACGACCAACCCCTTCCCGCGCAAGGCCGCGAGGTGCTGGGAGACCGCCGACTGCCCGAGGTCGAGTGCTTGCTGCAGCTCGACGACGGTCTTTTCGCCCTCGCGAAGAACGTCGAGAAGGCGGATTCGCGCCGGATGCGCGAGCGTCTTAAAGAGATCGGCCTTGAAGCTTCTCAGCACATCTGGATATTAGCATATTCAGATTTTCTAATGCAAGGCCGACCGTCGAGCGATCGTGGCGCTACCCATTCAGCGAGCGAAGCGTCTCCGTGAGGTGGGAATCGACTTCGCCGGCGAGCGCGACCAGCTCGGTATTCCCCGTGACGCCCAGCATCGCTCCGGCATCGATCGCCTTGACGTAGGTCTTCCCTTCCTTCTGCATGACCACGACGTTGCAGGGCAACAGCAAGCCGAGATCGGGCTCGCGCTGGAGGGCCTGGTGCGCGAAGGTGGGGTTACAGGCCCCGAGGATGACGTATGGTTCTATTTCGGCGCCTATTTTTTTCTTGAGCGTCGCAGCGACATCGATCTCGGTTAAAACGCCGAAGCCGCGCTGCGCCAGCGCGGCTTTCGTGCGATCGATGATTTCATCGAATTTACCTTCGACGACGGTTTCGTGTCCGTATTTCACGATTATGTAGCCTCACTTTAGTTGCAATCCTAGCGGTTTTATAACCGTCGCCAGGTAGCGATTGTATGCACCCATCGCCGCTGCAAAGCGTACATCGAGATGCTTGCGATATGCAAGCAAGGACGCCGTCGGCGGAGAGTTGGCGCCGAGGAAGAAGCCGCCGGGCACCGCTTCGCGTAAGGCACCAGGACGCTGGATGGAATCCTCGTCGTTCTGGAAGTTTGCGGTAAAAGTCGCAAAGATTGCGTCGTGCTGCTTTATCGCCGCCGAAATGGCGGCCAAGCGCGGAGCGTTATCGGCCGAACGAGCGGAAGCATACGCCTTGTTCAACGCAATCTTCTGCGCATCGAGCGCATTGAGCACCGCGTTAATCTTCCCGGACATATCCAGGAAGTGCTTCCCAATCCGATAGCCGGCGCGCATCTGCGCCAACGTATAGGGAGTCTCTGGATCGGGCTTGACGCGGAACGACTGCGTGTACGTATGCCCGTTGAGGACGATCCGTGCCGTATAGCGGCCCGGGAGCGCCGTCAGCCCTTCCTTCGGCCCGCGATATTGTTTGCGTGCCGCGCCCATCCAGCGCGTTACGCCGTTTTCATGAAAATCCCACACGACGCGATTGATTCCGGCCTTGTTGGGAACGAGCCCGATCTTCTTCTTGCCGATCTTGATGCTTCCCGAAATCGTCCGTACCACGCGCCCGCGGGCATCGAGCACCTGTACGATCGGAGCCTTTTTCTGCGGGGATTTTTGATAGAAGTCGAAGATCGCTCCGTACGGGGGATTTTTTGCCGCATAGCGCGTGTAGAGATTTTCGTCGTTGCTATGCATGATGTATTCGTATGCGGTTCGCACCGGAAACAGCATCGCTCCGCGCGCCTGCGCGGCGGAAAGATTCTGTAGCGCGGCAATATCGTCGAGAATCCAAATCGCACGACCGTGCGTACCGATCACGAGATCGTCGAAGATCGGTTGAATGCGGATGTCGCGAACCGATACGGCGGGAATATTTAGCGAGAACGGCTCCCACGAATTTCCGCCGTTAAAGCTGATGAAGAGCCCCTCTTCATTTCCGGCAAAGACCAGATCCTTATTATGAATATCGGGGCGAATCGTCCGCGTGTAGATGTCGCGGGGTAGCCCGTTGACGATCTTCGTCCACGACTTGCCGTAATCGTGCGTCACGTATAAATACGGCGCATAGTCGCCCATGCGATGATCGTCGAACGAAGCATACGCCGTCGCAGGATCGAGCGGCGATGGCGCCACCGTCTCGACGCGTGCAAACTCCGGCGCGCCCTTCGGGGTAACGTTGCTCCAATGCTTGCCGCCGTCGCGCGTGAGTTGCACCAAACCATCATCGGTGCCGACCCAAATCTCGCCGCGTGCAATCGGGGAACCCTCGATATCGAGAATCGTGTCGCTATATTCGGCGCCGGAGACATCGTGCGCCAGCGGGCCGCCTGCCGGCATTTGGTGCGCCTTAATATTTCGCGTCAGATCCGGACTGATCGGATGCCACGTTTGGCCACGATCGGTGCTCTGAAAAACGACGTTGCCGCCGTACCAGAGAACGTGGCCGTTCCATGGCGCAAATGCGATCGGTGAATCCCAATTAAAGCGGTACGGCCGCTTATTGAGATCGAAGATCGAGAGCCCCGGCTCGAAGTAGGGATTGATGAAGCGATAGAGGCGCGCATGCCGGTTGAAGACGTTTACATAACCATCCTCGAGATCGGCGACGACATAATTCGAGTTGCTCGGATCGGGAACCGCCCACATTCCGTCGCCGCCAACCACTTGAAACCAGCGACGATTCTTGATTCCTTGCGGGTCACGCGAATTCGAAGGCCCGCACCAGCCGCTGTTGTCCTGCCAGCCGCCGCAGACCAAGTACGGATTGCCGTTGGAGAGACCGACGTGATACACCTGGCCGATCGGGAGATTACGGGCGAACGACCACGCCTTTCCGCCGTCGAGCGTTAACGCATAGCCGCCGTCCTCGCCGACGATAATTCGGTTTCCGTTGTTCGGAGCGATCCAAATCGCATGGTAATCGACGTGCACGCCTTTTGCGATCCGTTTGAATTTCTTGCCGCCGTCGGTGCTTACCGAAAGCATCTCCGAGACGCCATAAACGCGGTTTGCATTTTTCGGATCGACGGCGATATGCGTGAAATAGAACGGCCGCTGATCGACTAACGTATTGTCGGTCATCATTTTCCAATGCGCCCCGGCATCGTCGCTGCGCCAGAGAATCCCGCCCTTCGCTTCGATCAAGGCATAGACGCGCGACGGGGCACTCGGCGCGATCGCTAATCCGATGCGTCCTTCGTAGCCGGTTGGAAGACCGTTGCCGACGAGCTTCGTCCAGGTCTTTCCCCCATCGGTCGATTTGTAGATTCCGTCATTCGGGCCGCCGGAATGGAAGGTCCATGGCTTCCGGCGAAATTGCCACATTCCGGCAAAGACGATGTTCGGATCGGCCGGATCCATCGCAATGTCGCTCGCTCCGCTGCTGGGACCGATGTAGAGTGATTTCGTCCAGCTTTTCCCACCGTCGAACGTGACGTAGACGCCGCGGTGTGTAGAATCCGCGTACGGATCGCCGGACGCGCCGACGACGACGTGCTGCGGATTCTTCGGGTCGACGGCGATACGGGAGATTTGGCGCGTGAGGGCGAGCCCCACTCGCGTCCACGTTTTGCCGCCATTCAAACTCTTGTATAATCCGGTGCCGAACGAGACGTCGTTGCGTGGATTGCTCTCGCCGGTACCGACCCAGAGTACGTTCTGATTGGTGGGATCGATGGCGACTGCACCGATCGATCCCGTCGGTTCTTTGGTGAATATCGGCTTCCAGGTTGCGCCGCCGTTGGAGCTCTTCCAAACGCCGCCGCCTGCGGTGCCGATCACGTAGAGATCGGCGTTCTGATCCGTTCCCGCTACTGAAGAGACGCGCCCTCCGGCGATCGCCGGACCGATCTCGCGCCATTTCATTCGCGCGTACGGGGCGGTCGCCGCCGCCGCCGGAAGCATACTTCCGGCGACGAGCAGCGCACCCAACGCTAGAAACCGAATTTTCACTTTTTTACTCCACTTCTACAAGCGTTAGTGAACGGTGCCGATGCCTGCGATCGGCTTCAACCCGGCTGCCTTCATTTTCGCTTGCAGCGCGGGAATCGTGCCGACGAAGGCGTTGTACTGCCCGAGCGCTCGGGCATATTTCCCGTCGAGGCGATGCGCGAACGCAAGCGTCGGCGGCGTGATGAGCCCCTGAGCGGCGAAATAGAGCTGCTCGAAATCTTCGCGCAGGGCACCCGGACGCTCGATGGAGTCCTCGTCGTTCTGGTAGTTTGCCGTCAGGATATTAAACATGCCGCGACGACTTCCGGAGAGCGCGGCGATTGCGGGAAGAACGGCGACGGCCTTCTTCGCGGTTGCATCTTTTTGTGCGGCCGCGAGTTGCTTCTTCAATGCGTCGAGATTATTGAGCATCGTGTCGATCTTACCGAACATCGCCTCATACTTCATTGCGAAGGCAAAGGTTCGATCGTAATCGGCCTGCGTGAACTTCGACCGCGGATCGGGTTTGACGACAAATCGGCGGGTATATGTCTTGCCGTCGAACGTCAGTTTCGCGGTATAGGAGCCCGGCGGCACCGTCGGCCCCTCCGGGAAACCTTGGTACGATTTCTTCGCGGCGCCCTTCCAAAGCGCGACGCCGTTGGTACCCCAATCCCATACATACCGATTGAGACCGACGGCATTGGGCAAGCGCGGCTCCGCCTTACCGGCGACTTTATGGGTGCCGGAGATCGAACGCATGAGCTGTCCGCGAGCGTTAAAGATCTGCAGGGAGGGCGGCGTCTTTGCGTTTGCGGCCTTTTGATAGTAGTCGAAGATGACGCCGTAGGGTGGGTTATTGCCGACGAAATCGGTGTAGGTACCTTCGTCGTTTTCGTGCAGCGAATACTGGTAGGAGACGCGGACCGGGAAGAACCGGCCGCCGGCAGCCTCCGCGCGAGCGAGCTGCTGGATCGGCGTCATGTCGTCCATGATATAGAGCGAGCGCCCGTGCGTTGCGACGACGAGATCGTCGAACGTCGGTTGCATGCGAATATCGCGGACCGAAACCGTCGGCATGCCGTTCTTGAAGCTCTTCCAGCTCTTGCCGTCGTTGAACGAGATAAAGATGCCCGTTTCGTTTCCGAGGTAGAGGATCGACGAGTTTTTAATATCGGGGCGGATCGTCCGAACGAAGACGTTGTCCGGAAGATTGCTTGCAATCGAACTCCACGTCTTTCCGTAGTTATGGGTCACGAAAACGTAGGGTTTGTAATCGCCGGAACGATGGCGGTCGATGGAGACGTACGCGGTTGCTGCATCGAACGGAGAGGGCGCGACGGTTTCGACTCGACCGTAGGGCGGCACGCCGGGGATCAGCATCTTCTTCCAGTGCTTTCCGCCGTCGACCGTGAGACCGATGACGCCGTCGTCGGCGCCGGTCCAGATCTCGCCTTTACGTACCGGCGAGCCTTCGATATCGAGTAGCGTGTCGCTGTACTCTGCGCCCGAGACGTCGTGCGTTATCGGGCCGCCCGACGGGATCTGGTGCGACTTCATATTCAGCGTCAGATCGGGGCTGATGACTTTGAAGCTCTTGCCGCGATCGGTACTCTGGAAGACGACGTTGCCGCCGACCCAGCCGATATGCGGGTTCCACGGCGCGAACGCAATCGGGGAATCCCAGTTGAAGCGATATTTGCTCGTGCGCAGATCGTACTGCTCTTTGACTCCCTGGAGGTAGGGTTGCGCCGACCACTCATCTTGCGTCTTCTTATTCCATACGACGACCGAGCCGTTCTCGGAATCGCTCCAAATGTAATTCGGATCGGAGGGATCGGGAACCGACCATTCGCCGTCGCCGCCGACGCTGACTTTCCAGTATTTGTTGAGCAGCCCGCTCGGATCGAGCGAGTTCTCCGGCGCGCAGAACGCATTATTATCCTGTAAGCCGGCACAGACTTCGTATGGATTCTCGTTGGAGAGCCCGACGTGATAGATCTGCGCGATCGGCAGATTCTTCGAAAAGAACCAGTTGGCGCCGCCGTCGACGGTGAGGGCGTATCCGCCGTCTTCACCGAGCATGATGCGCGAGGGATCGTTCGGAGCGATCCAGATCGCGTGATAGTCGACGTGCACCGCAAGCGCGATTGGATGGAACGTCTTGCCCGCGTCGGTGGAGACCGAGGTCAACTCCGAGACGGCATAGACTTTCTTCGGATTCTTCGGATCGACGGCGATGTGCGTGAAATAGAACGGACGTTGATCGACGAGCGTGTTATCGCTGACCATCTTCCAGGTCTTGCCGGCATCCTCGCTGCGCCAAAGGATGCCGTTCGCCGCTTCGATCAGCGCATAGACATAATTCGGATCGCTCTGTGAGACCGCGAGGCCGATGCGTCCGGTAATTCCGGTCGGTAAACCGTTGCCGACGAGTTTCGTCCACGTCTTTCCACCGTCGGTCGATTTATAGAGCCCGTCGTTCGGGCCGCCGCTGCGGAAGGTCCACGGTTTACGGCGAAACTCCCACATGCCGGCATAGACGACGTTGGGATCGCTCGGCACCATCGCAAGATCGCTCGCGCCGCTATCGGGCGCAAGATAGAGCGTCTTCTTCCACGTTTTCCCACCGTCGAACGTGACGTAGACCCCGCGATGAACGCTGTTGCGATAGGGGTCGCCGAAG
>JAKBCP010000024.1 GCA_021807645.1 bacterium | reverse complement strand
CGGCCTCGATCAAACTCTCGCGCAGGACGTATCCGCCGACGAGCGTCAACGTCGAAGCGGCAATGCTTCGCAGCGCATCGATTGATTTCGGGAGTTTAAAGGCACCGCCGATCGCATTCAACGCGAACGGCACGACGATTCCTCCGAGAATCGTGAAGTCGCGAAGGCGTTTCCCGACGCGACCTTCGAAGAAGGGCGCGGTGACGGCGCCGCCCTGTCGACGAAAATCGGCGATGAGTGCGATTTCTAGCGCCGATGCCGTCATCTCGAGGCGTTCGAGGCGCGGAATCACGTCATGGTTTCCTTGCAGCGTGGAGAGAAGCGTTGCCAGCGCGCTCGCACTCGCAGCGCCGGAGCATACCGAGAACGCCGGAATGTGGCGCTTCCCGGCGGCCCAAAACGGTATCGCCGTAGCGCTGATAAGAACCCCGGTATAACCGGCCATGAAGGCTCCTAAAAGCGCCTGAATCGGCACCGTCGCGCTCGGGGCGACGGTGCGCAGCATCTTTGGGACGATGCCGTCGTCGGCGAGTTCGCGCAGCGCATTCGCGCCGGCGGCGCCGGAATAGAGTACGAGCCCCCAGACGCCGAGCGACATCGGCGATTTCAATTTAACGATGCGCAACATATTGAGGAATCGTTCGGGGCGGCCGAGATGGGAGATGAGGATCGGCGGATTGATCGCTGCTAACGCGAAGGCGGTGTAGCGCGTCGCCTTGCGCAACTTTTTCATCTCCGGTTCCGGCCGGTCGTCGGCGAGCAGCGAGATGAGGCCGAGGCCGCCCATGATACCGCCGAGGAAAAGGTAGGTGACGACGTTTGCGCCCCAGTGCGGCCCCTTCAGTAACGGGCGGTCGTAGTAACTTTTCATAGGTTGCCGCCGTCGCCGCGAAAGATCGCCCAACCGATCGTCGCCAATGCCAATGCCGCGGCGGCTGCGGCAGCGTATCCGGTCGTTTGCCGCGTCGAGGGAAGCACCGGTGCGACGGGGAGATTGTATGCCTCGGGGCTGTCGGTGAGCAGAAAGAACGCGTTGAGGGTGCCGATGCCGCCGCCGATATCGTCGGCGCCGTACAGACGTGCGTCGACGCCGCGCCCTTGCAGCGTTTCGACGCGTTGCTTCGCCCGATCGCGAAGTTCGTCGATATCGCCGAACTGGATCGATTCGGTCGGGCAGGCCTTCGCGCATGCCGGTACCATGCCGATCCGCTGGCGGTCGTAACAGAGCGTACATTTTCCGGCGACGCCTCCGGTCGCTTGCACGGCCGTCTTCCGCTCGTTGAGGCGATCTTCGTGGAGTGTGGCAAGGCCGTATTTGGCGGCATCGTCGCCATGCCCGACCGCTTCGATGAGGTCGATGACGCCGAAGGGGCACGAGACGACACAATAGCCGCAGCCGTTGCAGATATCGGGTTGCACGAAAACGCTTCCGAATTCGTTGCGAACGATCGCACCGGTCGGACATGCTTCCAAGCACCCCGCGTTCGTGCAATGCTTGCAGACGTCGCTCAGCATCGACCAACTCGCGGTGATGCCGCTCTCATCGATCGATTCACGCTCGACGAAGTCAACGTGTCGCCAGGTCGTGCCCGAGAGCTGGCTCGTGTTGTCGTAGGAGTTGCCGGTGAACTCGAAGCCGTCGGAGGGCAGCTCGTTCCACTGTTTACACGCGACCTCGCAGGCCTTGCAGCCGATGCACAGCGTGGCGTCGGTAAAAAAGCCCGTTGCCATCAGCGTTGCTCTCCTGCGTCGATTCCATGCGTCGCTCCGGCACCATACGCGTGTCGTTGTGCGTCGGGAACGGGGGCGTCGATCTTGCCGGGTGCATACGCCGCGCGTCGGCCGGGCCGAATAGAACAGGTGAGCGATTTCGCCTCATGGATCGAGACATTCGGATCCATGGACAACGCGATCAACCCTCCGGGGGAATCGCCGCGCGCGAACCCGACCATGCGTCCGTAATTATACGGAATGCCGATTTGGTGAATGCGTTTGCCCTTTCCGATACGTAACGGTTGCATTCGGCCGCTTACCAAAGCGCGCGCCTCCATCTCGCCCAGCGCGGTCGAAATCGTGACGTAGCTGCCATTGGCGATGCCTTTCTCGACGGCGAGTTCGGGATCGATCTCGCAAAACGCTTCGGGTTGAAGCTCGGCGAGCCAAGGAATGTAGCGCGTCATGATCCCCGACATCTCCGTTATGCGATAGGTCGTTAAGACGTAGGGAAAATCGGGATCGACGGATCGATTATAGCGGTTGTCGTCACGTTTCCACTCGCGCAGCAGCGGATTGCTCTGTTGTGCGTAGAGCGGGTTCTCGATAACCGATTGAAGCGGCTCGTAGTGAGCGGGAAGCGGAGCATCCACGAGCGCACCGGCAACGAAGAGTTGTCCGCGTCCGTCGAGGTTCATGATGAACGGATCGGCGCCGGAGTGCGCCTCGATGCCGCTCGCTCCAACGCGCGCGGGCGTCGCCGGATCCTTTCCTTTCGGGAAATCCGGGACGTCGTCGCCGGTCCATTCGCGTTTATGCGCGTCCCACCAGATATATTTTTTGCGTTCGCTCCACGGATTACCGTCGGGATCCGCCGACGCGCGATTGTAGAGCGTGCGACGATTCGCCGGCCACGCCCATCCCCAGCCCGGCGAGCTCTTTCCGTCGGCGACGCGCCCGCGCGCGTGATTCGCGGTTTCGTCGGGGCAGACGCCGGAGTAGATCCAGCATCCGCTCGCCGTACTCCCGTCGGCGGCGAGATCGGCGAAGCCCGATACCTGTCGCCCGTCTGCGACGGTGAAGCCGTTGATCTCGCGGAGCACGCGCAGTGCCGACGGTTCGCCGGCGGCGCGTTCGCGTTCGTCTTCGTGGTCGTAATCCCACGTCATGTCGAGAATCGGACGGTCTTTAGGATCCGAAGAATCGGCGTAGAGCGCTTTGAGGCGTTTCCCAAGATCGTAGAAATACCAGAGGTCGCTCTTCGAGTCCCCGAGCGGCTCGATGGCTTTGTCGTGCCACTGAAGCACGCGCGAGGTTTGCGTCATCGTTCCTTCTTTCTCGAGAACCGTTGCACCGGGAAGAAAGAAAACTTCGGTGCCGATCTTTGTCGGGTCGGCTCCTTCGCGCCGCCAGAACGAAACCGTTTCATTATCGAAGAAATCGATATTGACCAGCCAGTCCAAACGTTCCATCGCCGAACTCACTAACTCGGCATTCTGCCCCGAAGCGCCGGGGTTTTGGCCGATTACAAAGTAGCCTTTGACCGATCCGTCTTTCATGGCGAAGGTTGTCGGGAGCACCGAATGGTCGCCGATTAGTTGCGGTAGGTAGGCGTAGCAGAACTCGTTTTCCGCGCGCGCCGCATCTCCGTAGAACGCCTTCAGCAACGACACGACATACTTCGGCGTATTCGCCCACCAGCCCGTCGGCTTCGTGTTTCTCGCCAAGTAACGCTCGAGCGTTTGTTCGTCGCGGAGCGCTGAAGGCATCGGCAGGTAGCCTGGTAAGAGATCGTAGAGCGTTGGGACGTCGGTGGCGCCCTGAATATCGGCATGCCCGCGCAGCGCCATGATGCCGCCTCCCGGGCGCCCGATATTGCCGAGTAAAAGTTGTAAAATCGCCGCCGTCCTGACGAATTGCACGCCGGTGGTATGTTGGGTCCAGCCGACGGCATAGGCAAATGCGGTCGTGCGCTCGCGGCCGCTATTTTTCGCCAGCAGCTCCGCTATCTTTAAAAACTGCTTCTGCGGCGTTCCGCAAACGCGCTCGACCATCTCCGGTGTATACCGGGAAAAATGACGGCGCAGGACGTTGAGCACGCAGCGTGGATGTTGGAGGCTATCGTCGCGACAAAGCGATCCGTCCTCGTTACGTTCGAAGCTCCAGCTCGATGTATCGTAGGATTTTGTCTCGGCGTTCCAGCCGGAGAACATACCGTCGAGATCCTCGGTGTCGATAAATTCTTCGCTGACGATCGAGCCGGCATTGGTGTACGCGCTAACGTATTCGCGGAAATACCGTTCGTTCGTGAGAATGTAGTTGATAATGCCGCCCAGAAACGCGATATCCGTGCCGCTGCGGATCGGCGCATAGAGATCGGCGACCGCCGAGGTTCTCGTGAAGCGCGGATCGACGTGAATCACCGTTGCGCCGCGCTCTTTCGCTTTCATCACGAACCGAAAAGCAACCGGGTGCGCTTCGGCAAAATTCGAGCCTTGAATGAGGATGCAATCTGCATTCTCCAGATCGGGAAGCCAAACCGTCGCGCCGCCGCGGCCGAACGAGGTGCCCAGACCGGGCACCGTCGAGGAGTGTCATATTCGCGCTTGGTTTTCGATTGCGACGACACCGAGACTATGCATCAATTTGCCGAGCAGGTAGTTTTCCTCGATGCCGAAGGTGGCGCCGCCGAGCGATGCGATCCCAAGCGTATGATTGAGACGTTTCCCGTCGCGTTCTCTCACGAAGGTGGCCTCGCGCGTCTCTTTCACGCGCGCGGCAATGCGTTCCAACGCCCAGGAGAGCGGTCGTTCCTCCCACTCCGTTGCATAGGGCGCGCGATAATGAACCGTCGTCCATCGCCGATCGTTCACCGTCATGCCGAAGATCGCCGATCCTTTCGGACAGAGATGGCCGGCGTTGATCGGGCTGTCGGGATTTCCCTCGACGTCGAGGAGCTTACCGGAATCGTCGACGTAGGCAAGGGTGCTGCAACCGACGGCGCAGTACGGGCACACGCTGGTGACCGCCTTTGCGCCGTCGATGCGAGCGCGGAGGTTTTGGGTACGCTGCGAAGCGACGTTCGGCAATTCGCCGATGCGTTCCTCAAGTGACGAACGCGTGCTGCGAACGCTCGCAAGCCCGGTGATGTCGATCGTCGTTTTCGCCATACGTTCCCCTTTGTCGATCTCGATTTATGCGTTCGCCGCTGCCGGCGGCTTCTTGATGAAGAACGGAATTACCGCGGCGACCACGAGCATGCCGGCAATCGCGGAGAGCGCGCCGGTATACGAGCCCGTTCGGTCTTGAACGAAGCCGGCGATCGCAGGGCCGACGACGCCGCCGAGGCCCCAGGCGGTGAGGATAAAGCCGTAGATCTCTCCCATATTCGCCGTGCCGAAGAAGTCGGCGTTAAACGACGGCATAACGCCGAAGCCGCCGCCATAGCAGAGCAGCACGATGGCAAAGCAGATCAGGACGCCTGTTAAGCCGCCCAGATGTCCGACGATGAAGAAGATGACGACTTGGATGAGATACATGACTGTGTAGGTGAGGTTGCGTCCCAGTCGATCGGAGATCGATCCCCAAAAGAAACGGCCGAGCCCGTTGAAGACGGCGATCAGACCGTACCAAAGTGCGGCGGTGGGGATGCCGACGGATGCAAATTGGCTGATCATCGGCACTGCGTTGGAGATGACGAAGATGCCGGCGGTAACGTTGAGGAACAGCAACAGCCAGAGCCCGTAGAGCTGCGGCGTTTTGAAGGCCTGTCCTATCGTATAGCCGCCGCCGGAGGCCGTCGTCGCTTTGGCCGCGGGCGGATTTTTGAGTGCGAATGCCGCGATTCCGCCGAGAACGATGAAGACGATTCCCGAGACGAGTAAAATGTTCATCAGTCCGTGCATGAGATCGTGCGAGAGCTGATAGGTGGTCGGGTCGAACGGGGTCCCCGCTTTAATCGCTGCGTCGCGCGCTTTTACGTAGGCGAGCGCCGGCTTTGCGACTGCGGCGTATGCGGCCATCCGCGTCACCACTTGATTGTAGAAAAATGCGCCGAGCCCGAAACCCATAACGACGAGCCCGCTTCCCAATCCACGCATGTCCGGGAACCACTTCGTCACCATTGCAACCGGCGTCACGTATGCCATACCGTTTCCGAAACCGGCGATGACGCCGTAGGTGATCAGCATCCACGTGTGCCCGAAGTGTTGCGTTCCGAGGCCGGCGAGAAGGACGCCGACTCCCCAAACGATCGCACCGACGATCGTCACGGTGCGTGGGCCGACCCGGTCTTGCCAGCGGCCACCGATAAAGGCGCCGAGCCCAAGAAAGAAAATTGCGGTTTCAAACGGCGTCGTCGCTTGTTGCGTCGACCAATTAAATCCGGCGATAAGCGCGTTGGTAAAAATACTCCACGAATAAACGGTACCCAGGCAGATCATCACGATGATACCTGCAAGCGCGATTCCCCAGCGGTTGGAACCGGGAGCGGTTGCGTCCATAGTTCTCTCCTTCAGGTGCGGTTGCGCCTCAGCAGACGGGCGCGTGCAAACTACAAACAGGGCTACTGCGGCGTGGTTGCAAGGGCCTGGGGAGATCGCGCTAGATTTATTTAGCGATTGCTCGGGACGCGAAGTCGAAGGATACTGATGTACGAAACCACGAGCGTTGCAACGATCGCGATGGCGATGCTTCCGTCGCCGAGCGGAGAGACGAAGCCGAGCCCGGTTGCGCTCCAGAAGAGTCCGAGCGAGACCAACATCGTTCCGACGATAAATTTCAGTGCATTCTCCGGAACGCTCGTCAGCGGGCCATGGGCGACGATTGCGGCCAGCGTTACGAGAACGGCGGCGACGGCCGCACCGCCGATCGACCAATCGAGTGCCCCGTGCGAGGTGGCGGCGAAACTTACGACGATGATCGCGACCTCGAAGCCTTCCAGGAGAACGCCCTGGAAGGCCATCGCCATGCCGAGTCGGTCATCGTGCGCTCCGCGCAATCGTTCGTTATCGCGCTCAAAGTTTGCCGCTTCATCGCGCATAGGGATGCGCCCGGCATAGCGGTAGATCGCTTTCCGGAGCCATTTCCACCCGAAATAAAGCAAGAAGAGTCCGACGACCGTTTCGATGCCGTGTAACGCACTTGCGCGGACGAGCAGCGCGCCGAACGCGGCGATAAAAATTGCCAGGGCAACGAGCGCGCCGAGCGTTCCCAGCAGCGCAACGCGCAAGCCGCGCGTCAGCGCGACGGCAAGCACGATCGTCGCCGCCTCCACGCATTCCACCGCCGATGCGGCAAAGGTCGTTCCGGCGAGAACGGGTCCGGTCATCGTTTTCCTCCATACAGATCCCAGAGAACGTCGTTTGCTATCGTTGGATTGACGGCGTCGGGAATCGCGAAATTCATCGCGGCGCTGCGGCGAACGCCGATTCCGTGATGGGGATTGCGCGCCGTCAGGGAACTCCGGGGAGCGATGGCGTTAAAGGGTGCGAAATTCGCTTTGTCGGTAAAGGCCGCATCGAGCGGTCGCGCCGATGCATCGTACACCGAGAGCGGCTTCATACCGAGAAGGAGTTCGATCGAACGCAGGACGCTTGCGGTATCGTAGCGCTGCGAGATCACGCCGCCGCGCGCGTACGGAGAGGCAACATAAAAAGTCGAGCGCTGATCGCTGACGTGATCGGGACCGTTCTGCGCGTCGTCTTCGACGATGAAGACCGCGGTACTGCGCCAATACGGCGAATGCGAGAGGGTCGCGATCAGTCGGCCGACCGCGAGATCGTTCTGCGCCACGTACGCTTTGGGCGTAAGCGCGCCGACGCGGGCGGCTTCGGTGTGATCGTTTGGAAGATAGACGATCTCTAATTGCGGCAACGAATGTGCGGCGACGAAACGATGGAACTCGCGCGCCCATTCGGCTTCACGAAGAAGATCGCTGTAATGAAGATTCCAGCCTTCGTAGCGCGGGTCGAAATGACCGCGCAAACCGGACATGTTTCCCGCTAGATAGTTCGGGCTCGTGGATTTCGGAACGCCGGTATCTTCGCCATAGTCACGGAAACTGACGCCGCTGTGCAACGCATCGTCCCAAAGGTAGCCGCCTTGCGGAACGACCGGCCCATCTCCGTTTTGGAAATCGTAGAGCGCCCGACGACCGCCGTAATTCGGCGGCCAAAAGCGTTCGACATAGTCGTTGGCAAATGCCGCATCGGTCCAGTTGTGGCCATCCGCGCTGACTTGCGCGTCGG
>JAKBCP010000023.1 GCA_021807645.1 bacterium | reverse complement strand
CCTGCGAGAGCGCCCGCACGGGCAAGAGCGCGCGCTCTCGTACGACGATTGCGCGGGCGTTCGATCTGGCGCCTCCGATGATAATTGCGAGAGTAGCAGGGTGCATCATCGCTCGTAAAACGTCCTACGGTTGCAGCTTGTTACGCGGGGTGTACTTTTTCAGTGAATGAACGCGGCAGCGAGCTCGGTAACCGGGTGACGATCTCGTAAGAAATCGTCTGCGCCCAGCGGGCCCAATCATCGGCGGAGATCGCTTCGCCCCCGTCGCGCCCGATGAGCGTGACTTTGGTGCCGACGGCGGCGGCAGCGGCGTTCGTGAGATCGAGCACGCAGGTGTTCATCGCGATTCGGCCGAGAATCGCGCAGCGCGCGCCGTCGATAAGAAAGGCACCGCCGTTGGCGAGCAGTCGCGGGATGCCGTCGGCATAGCCCAGCGGCAGGACGCCGATGCGCATCGCGCGTGGTGCGTGAAAGGTGCAGCCGTAGCCGACCGCTTCGCCCGCGTCGATCTCGCGGGTCACCACGAGTTGCGAACGATAGCTCAGCGCGGGCTCTAACGCGAGCCCGGAATCCCCCATCGCCGCGTGCGTCTGCTCCGATGGCCACAGGCCGTAGAGGGCGATGCCGAAGCGCGCGAGATCGAGCCGCGATTGCGGCCAGAGCATCGCCGCCGCCGAGGCGGCGATATGCTGCTGCGCCGTCGGGAAGCGCGCGCGCAGACGTTCGCGCGCGATAGTAAAGCGTGCGAGTTGGTATTGCGTGTACGGCGAGTCGATCTCTTCGGCGGCGGCGAGGTGAGAAAAAACACCGACGATCTCGACATCGCGGACGCCGGTGACGGCATCGAGCAGCGCATCGCATGCCTCGGCTTCGATGCCGAACCGGTTGAGGCCGGTATTGATTTTTACGTGCACGCGCGCCGGGCGCCCGCAACTGCGCGCCGCGGCGGCGATATCCCGGAGGTACCCGCCTTCGTCCCAAAGCGGCAGCTCGCAATCGTTTTCGATCGCGCCGCGCAGTGCGGAGGCGGGAACCGGCCCAAGAATAAGCAACGGCGCGGCGATCCCGGCGGCACGTAACGCGAGCGCCTCATCGATGGTGTAAACGCAGAGATAGCGCGCGTTCTTTTCAATCGCTCGGGCGACCTCGACGGCTCCGTGGCCGTAAGCGTTCCCTTTGACGACGAACGCTGCGTGCGTCGGTGCGACGAGCGTGCGAAGCGCTTCGGCGTTCGCGCGCAACGCGGCGAGCGATATCTCGAGAGCGCCGTTCACGCTACGCTTGTGCGTCGGTGGAGGCGGGAGTCATCGCAGCGACGATCCAGGCAATCGGGAGCCCGAAGAACACCATATGCGCGAGTAACTGGAAGATCAGATCGTTGGGGGTCTTCGGGTTCTGCAACACTCCGGCCGCGAGCATGACGACATCCATCGCGAGATAGACGACGACGCCGTAGGCAAGCCCCGAGGGCAGCCAGCGTTTGGCGATGAAGCGCTGCGATGCGGCAACCCAGGCGAACGCGACGCCCCAGGCCAGCGAGACCAGGAGATGGATAATCGCACCGTAGAGCGGCGCGAGCGGATTGGAAAGGATCGTCTTTCCCATCGCCGCCATCGCGACGAAGCTCCAGAATTGCGCCATGGTGCCGCCTTGCGGGCGCACCTGGGTGACGTAGAGGAAGCCGTCGATCAAGATCGCGCCGACGACCCCGGCGAGGATGCCGCGGGCGAGGATCGCCGGGTACTGACGTGTGGTGGGAGGCATGCGGGCGCTCTTCTCCCGGGCGCTCGTTCGCTCCCACTAACCTCGCCGCGGCAGGCGCAGGAGTGCGCGAGCGCGAGCGCGTTTGAAGGGAGTATCCGGCGGTGTCTGCGGTGCGCGAAGGCGCGAGGAGATCGATATGGCCCATCTCGAGGAACCCCAACCGACAAAGGTAACCCTAGAGCGACGCGAAGGCTACGAATTTCTCGTTCGCGTCGAGGGCACGAGCGTGCCCGAGTTCATCGCCGAGGAGGGGCCGCCGCTGGGCGAGGCGCGGGGCCCGAGCCCCGATGCGATGCTCGGCGCGGCGGTGGGAAGCTGCTTGGCCTCGAGCCTGCTCTTCTGCGTGGGCAAAGCGCACGCGTCGGTCGATGGATTGCGCGCGAACGTGTCGATTCACAAGGCGCGCAACGAACGCGGGCGATTGCGGATCGGAGCGATCGAGGTCGAGCTTCATGCGGATATCCCCGAAGAGCAACGCGAACGCTTCGAACGTTGCCGCGCGCTCTTCGAAGATTATTGCACCGTTACCGCAAGCGTCCGCCAGGGAATCGCCGTCGAAGTAAAGCTGACGACTTCGTAATCGCCGCGGCGCGGCGATACGTGCCTCGATACGTGCCTCGATACGTGCCTCGATACGGCTGCTGCGCAGCCTACTCGGCATGACAAGGATCGGCGCCTACTCGGCATGACAAGGATCGGTGCCTACTCGGCATGACAAGGATCGCTTCCTACTCGGCATGACAGGATCGGTGCCTACTCGGCATGACAAGGATCGCTGCCTACTCGGCATGACATGGGTCGTTACGCGGCATTGAAGAAGAGACTGCTTGCTTCCTTACGAATGCGGGGGGGCACCGAACGAAAGAGAGGCGCCACTGTGAAGTTTCTTGCCCTCCGGAATCGCTTGCGTATCGCCGTGCTTTTTGCCGTCGCCGCATTCTTCGCCCTTCCTGCGCTCGCGGCCAAAGCCCCGGCGAAAAATTATCTCGAGCGAGCGATGCCGCATCTCGTTGCAACGATGACGAAAAACTTTGCGTCGTTCCGCGGAAAACGCACCGAAGCCGGCCAGTTTTACGATAGTTACGGCTTGCGCGTGCTCTCGCTGCCGCACGCCGTTATCAGCCACGCTTTTGCGGCTCCCTCGCAACGGGAGTATTGGTCGGTGCACTTCCTATGGTATTTCCCACCGACGACGAGCATCGTTCGCGCCTCCAACCTCGCGGAAAAATATCTCGCTCCGTCGCTCAAAGGATTCATGGCAATCGGCGCACTCGATAAGCGAACCGGTGCGGTCATTACCACCTGGACCGCATCGAACGGCCGCCGCGTCATCGCAACGCCGTTCGTGCAAGCGGCGTCGGGCTCGAAGCCTGCCTTGGTCGGCGTGGTGGTATCGGTGCGTCATTATATTACCGCACACCATCGTTTCGCGCTCTACGCTTCGGGGATGACGCCCGCGCAGCGCAAAGCCTTTCTCGGCGCCTTTGCACGAGAGGTCGTCGTTGGCCTCAAAGAGGCACCGACGGACTTCGCGGCGATTCGTGGGCGGCCGAACCGCAGTGAGTTGGGGAATGAGTTCGGAGCATACTTCGACGAGAACTACACTACGTCGTTCCACCTTGCGCAGATGTACTCAAATTGCGGAGTTGACGCGGTTTTTTTTCATCCGAACCAAGAAAAAAATGATTCGCACTGGATGCTGCGTTGCGATTCACCGACGGTCTTTGGGAAATCGTTGACGTACGATGCGGCGAGCGCGTCGATTACGAAGGTTCTCCCCGCAAATTACGTGCAGCGAATGAACCGTAAAACAGCATTGGCGACATTTATGTCCGCGCATCGAACGCGCTGGGATTCTCCCGACGGATCGATCTCGGTGATATTGCAAGATACCGCCGATTATGTGTATTCCGGCGGTATCATTTACTCCGTTTCAGTTTTTCACTTTATTCCGAACCAATAGGCGAGTGTTCGAGGCAGATCTCGCCTAGCGCGGCGGCCGACCGTGGCCGTGACCGCCGTTATCGTGGCCGCGACCGTGTTGTTGTTGGTTGCCGCCGCCCGGATTGCCGCGGCCGTGATTGCCGCCGCCCTGATTGCCGCGCGGTTGCGGTTGTCGGCGCTGCGGTTGATAGTGCGGTTGCGGTTGCCGGCGCTGCGGCTGGTAGCGCGGTTGCGGTTGCCGGCGCTGCGGCTGGTAGCGCGGTTGCGGTTGCCGGCGCTGCGGCTGATAGCGCGGCTGGGGTTGCCGGCGCTGCGGCTGGTAGCGGGCGTTCCGCGGCGCCGCGACGCGGCTGACCTGGACGTAGCTCCGGCGGCCCTCCTGCGGAGCGCGACGCAGGACATGGGGATCGTAGTAGACCGCGTTGCCGATGGTATTCCGATCGACGTGTGTCACGTAGCTGTTATAGCGGAAGCGGTCGCCGTCCCATTCGCCGCCGTCATAGCCCCGGCCATAGTAGCCGCAGCCGTAGTTCACGTCGCCGTAGTAGCCGACGGTACGCCCCCAATAGCCGCCGTTCCAATAGTAACCGTTGCCGTCCCAGGCCCAGTAGCCGGGGGTCCAATAGAGTCCGGGCGCCGGCGCCGGCGTCCAGCGGCCGCGCATCCAATGGTAACCGCCGTCCTCGCCGTCCCAGCGCCAGTAGCCGGGGATCCAGATCCAGTTCGGAGCCGGCGGCGGGGGTTGTTCGTAGGCGTAGTAGGGAATCGGCGGCGGCGGGGTGCCGATGGAGATGCCGATGCCGATATTGATGCCCGCCATGGCGGGGCGTGCCCCGAGGAGGCTCAGGGTGAAGATTGCGGCGGTGAGGATCAATGCGAGGCGTTTCATGCTGTTGCTCCTTTGCCGACCGTTTGCTCGGCGTCGGCTACCGGAAGAACGCTTCGGGCAGCCCACTCGGCACGCCCCGAAGGGAGTTTAACCAAACCCTCATCCCGTGAAACCGCTTGCACTCGCCGGGGGTCTCTGCTAATATCCGAGACGTTGGCACTCAGATGCTAAGAGTGCCAGAACCATCTCGAAACTCATTTCGAATCACACTTTTGGAGGTTTTCCGTGAACCTGAAGCCTTTGGCCGACCGCGTGGTCATCGAGCACGTCGAGCAAGAAGAAAAGAGCGTCGGCGGCATTTTCCTTCCCGACACCGCGAAAGAGAAGCCCCAGGAGGGGATCGTCCGCGCGATCGGGAGCGGCCGCGTGCTCGACAACGGCACGACGCTTGCGATGACCGTGAAGGTCGGCGATCGCGTTATTTTCTCAAAATACTCGGGCAGCGAAGTGAAGATCGACGGCATCGAGTACCTCATCGTTTCCGAAAAAGACGTCCTGGCTATCGTCGACAAAGTGCCGGCGCACGCGTAAGGAGTTAGAAAGAAAATCATGGCTGCAAAGCAACTCGTATTTGATGAAGCCGCTCGTCGCGCCCTCGAGCGCGGAGCGAACATGCTCGCCGACGCCGTCAAAGTGACGCTCGGCCCCAAGGGACGCAACGTCGTCCTCGACAAGAAATTCGGTTCGCCGACGATCACCAACGACGGCGTGACGATCGCGAAAGAGATCGAACTTCCCGACGCGTTCGAAAACATGGGCGCGCAGCTCGTAAAAGAAGTCGCGAGCAAGACCAACGATATCGCCGGCGACGGCACGACCACGGCGACGGTGCTCGCGCAAGCGATCATCCGCGAAGGCCTGCGCAACGTGACGGCGGGAAGCAACCCGCTGCTCATCAAGCGCGGCATCGAGAAGGCCGTTGAAGTTGCGGTCAAAGAGATGGAGTCGTTCAAGCAGGTCGTCGACACCAAAGAGAAGATCGCTCAGGTCGCATCGATCTCCGCAAACGACAAAGAGATCGGCAACTTCATCGCCGACGCGATGGAGAAGGTCGGTAAAGACGGCGTCATCACCGTCGAAGAATCCAAGACCCTGAAGACCGAAGTCGAGACCAAAGACGGCATGCAGTTCGATAAGGGCTACATCTCGCCGTACATGGTAACCGACAGCGAGCGCATGGAAGCGGTTCTCGACGATCCGTTCATCCTCGTCACCGAGCGCAAGATCACGGCGATCGCCGACATTCTTCCGTTGCTCGAAAAAGTCGTTCAGGTGCAGAAGCCGCTGATGATCATCGCCGAAGATGTCGAGGGCGAAGCCCTCGCCACGATGGTGGTCAACAAACTTCGCGGCACGTTCACCAGCGTTGCGGTCAAGGCGCCGGGCTTCGGCGACCGCCGCAAAGAGATGCTCAAGGATATCGCGACCCTTACCGGCGCGACCGTTATCAGCGAAGAGCTCGGCCTCAAGCTCGATAAGGTTACCCCGGATCAGCTCGGTCGCGCCAAACGCGTCAAGATCACCAAAGAAGAGACGACGATCGTCGACGGCGCCGGCAAGAGCGATGCGATCAAGGGCCGGATCGAGATGATCAAAAAGCAGATCCAAGAGACCGACTCCGATTTCGATCGCGAGAAGCTCCAAGAGCGCCTCGCGAAGTTGTCGGGCGGCGTTGCAGTGATCCAAGTCGGTGCGGCGACCGAGACCGAGCTCAAAGAGAAGAAGCATCGCATCGAAGATGCGCTCTCGGCGACGCGCGCGGCCGTCCAAGAAGGCATGATCCCCGGCGGCGGCAGCTCGCTCGTACACGCGATCAAAGCGATCGAGAAGTACGTCGAAACCGCGCCGAAGACCAATGGCCACGCGGCAACGTGGGCCGATGAGAAGATCGGCATCGACATCATCCGCAAGGCACTCGAAGAGCCGCTTCGTCAGATCGCGTTCAACGCGGGCTTCGAAGGCTCGGTTGAAGTGAACAACGTGAAGAGCAAGAAAGCTCCGCACGGGTTCGATGCGATGACCGGCGAGATCGTCGATATGTTCAAGTCGGGTATCGTCGAGCCGTTCAAAGTAACGCGTTCGGCGCTGCAGAACGCTGCATCGATCGGTGCGCTGATTCTCACCACCGAGACGTTGATCGCCGACAAGCCGGAGCCCAAGAAAGACGCTCCGGCGATGCCCGGCGGCGGCATGGGCGGCTACGACATGATGTAATTCCGCATCGAAGCGGAATGCATGAGGCCTCGGAGGCGAACGCTTCCGAGGCCTTTCGTTTTGCTGCGCTTGGGACCGCTTGCGTTGCGCGGTCCCCGCGCGGCTCCCCGATACGGTGTTTCGCACCTACTCAGCATGAGACGAACGAGCGACTCGCCGCGAGAACGTCGGGCCGAGCCCGATAAGGAAGCAAGCGATGCCGAGTGACAGATTGCACCTACGTGCAGTTTGTGTGCGGGGAGGTCGTACAAGCGGTCGCGGCGTAGGCTGCTTTCCACACGAGAGCGAGGGAGCGATGGAGCGCAGGCCCAGGTTATCTCCGGTGCAGAGAACTGCCGTCGCGGCAGTCTATCTCGCTGCGTGGGTGGGGAGCGATCTTCTCGGCTCGTTTTATAACGGGGCGCACGGCACGTTCTACCCGTGGTATCTCGGTGCGGCGCTAACCTTTTACCTCATCTACACCTTCGGATACGCATACGCGCCCTTGGCGGTCGTCGCTGAGATCGCGCGTCCGGTACTCTTTCCGGCTACGGCGCATCTCTCTTTTGCCGTCTATCTCGAATTTGGCATCATCGCGGCGATCGGCTACTCGGTCGTCGTCTTTATTCTCAAGCGCGTGCTCGTCGTTCGCCTCCCCTTTGAAACGTTTCAAGATGCCGCAAACTTCTGCGGCGTCGCGATCCTTGCGCCGTTAATCCTCGCGCTGATTCCGGGCGCGATTGCGGTTTCGATCTTCGGTGGCGGTTGGCAACATTATCTCCGCGAGGTCGTCAGCTTTTGGGTCGGCGATACGCTCGGGCTGCTGGTGCTCGTGCCGATCCTCGCGACCTATCTTACTCCGCGCTTCATGCCCGAACCCGAGGAGAGCCGTCCGCCGGTCTTCGATATTCAACTTCGCGAACGTATCTTGCTCTACGCAACGGTCGTCGGCGCGACGCTGCTGGGATATGCAGCGGTACTTACTGGTGTCAGCGGCGATCCGCTGCGGTATTTCGTCTTTCTCCCCCTGATGTGGATGGCGGCGCGCGGCGGTTTGAGGTTGGCGATCCCCGGCATTTTTGTGACCGATGCCTTAACCAGCGTGTTGAATTACATCTTTCCCACGACATCGATTCACCCCATCGATCTCCAGACGTTCATCGTTATCTCCGCGATTTCATCACTCTCCGTCGGCGCACTGGTCGATCAACGTGCCCGGGCCGAGCGGCAGACGCGGGCACTCGCATTCACCAATTCGCTCAGTGGTTTGCCGAACCGTCGTGGCCTCGAACGCTGGCTCGGGCGCACC
>JAKBCP010000022.1 GCA_021807645.1 bacterium | reverse complement strand
TGCGCTCTTTGCCGCCTTCGACGACTTTAGAGAAGACTTTGACCGTGTCGCCCGAGCGCATGTCGGGAACGGTGGGTTTGAGTTGTTCGCGTTCGAGAGTATCGATGACGTTCATGGCATCCTGTCCGTAACAATAGAGCGGCGCACTCGTGCGCCGAGACAACCCCCGGACTATATCACGGGCTCACTCCCCCTGCAACTCCGGACGGCGCTCTCGCGTGCGCCGACGGGATTCCTCTCGGCGCCATTCGGCGATCCGGGCGTGATCGCCCGAGAGGAGGACTTCGGGGACATCGACCCCGCGGAAGCGCGCGGGGCGCGTATAGCACGGGTAGTCGAGCAGGGAGCCCGAGAAGGACTCTTGCTCGCGCGACTCCTCGCGGAGGGCTCCCTCGATGAGCCGGACCGTCGCGTCGATCGCCGCCAGGGCCGGCAATTCGCCGCCGGTAAGCACGAAATCGCCGAGCGAGAACTCCTCGAGCGGGTAGAGCGCCCCGAGCCGATCGTCGATCCCCTCGTAGTGCCCGCAGATAAAGACGAGTCGTCGGTAACCGACGAAGCGCCGCGCGCTCCCCTGTGTAAAGCGAGGGCCGCTCGGTGAAGGCAGCAGGAGCAGGCGCTCCTCGGCCGGTTCCTCCGCGGCGGCGAGGATGGCATCGAGGCTGCGGGCGATGGGGGCGAGTCGCATCACCATCCCGGCGCCCCCGCCGAAGGGGGCGTCGTCGGCCCGCTCGCGCCCTTCGAGGGCGTCGAGCAGGTGATGATAGCGGATCGATACCAGCCCGGCCTCAACGGCACGGCCGATAATCGAGAGGCCGACGTAGGGAGCGAAGACCTCCGGGAAGAGGGTGATGACGTCGATAGCGAGCACGCTGCCTCTTTCGGCGTGAGAGGTGCGGCGGCATCTACGCGCAAAGTGCGCCGCATATGGCCGAGGCGCAGGACCAACTTCCAATCTCCGACGAGCTCTTCACCCTCATGCGCGGCGCTGCGACGCACGCAAAGCGCATGGGCGAGCGTTTCGTGAGCTCGTATGCGCTGTTGCTCGCGCTGATGGACGATCCCGTCGTCGGCGCCGCGCTCGCCGATGTGATCGATCGCGAGAAACTCGACGCGCTCTTCGAGGTGCGCAAAGCGGAGCGCGAGCGCGCGATCGCCGCTGCGGCCGAAGCGAATCAAACGCATTTCGGCGAGGGAATGCGAGCGACGAAGCGCGAGGATGCGCTGGAAGATCCGCGTGCGGTCGCCGACCCGGTCGCAGAGCCGGCGAGCAGCCGCGGCGAGCCGCCGCCGATGCAGCGCTACGATACGCTCGCTTTTACGTGCGGAAACGGCGACGAGCGCATCTGGCTGAGCCACGAATCATTCGCGATCTTTACCGAGGGAGCGCGTCGCGCCGACGGACGGTTGATGCCGCAACATATCGGTATCGGATTTGCCGCCGAGGCCGTTCGTTCGCCGGGCGTCCTCGCACAGTTACGCGTCGAACCCGGAAAGGTGACCGACGCGCTCTTTAAGTTGTAGTTCTCTCCACCGTCGTGATATCGCGGATGTAATCGAATAACTGCGGGAGCGAGATGCGTTCGAGTCCCTGCCCCTCAGGCGGTAAGCTTTCATCGGCACCCTCTTCGCGCAAGTAGACGCGCGTCTCGAAATCGCCGTTTTCGCAGAGAAACGAGACCGCAAAATTACGATCGGGAGATTCGTCGTAAATGCGCATCGCCTGTGGGTTGATAATCTCGATCGAGCGTTCGTGCTTGCGTGCATCGAAGATCAGGATCTGCAGGTGCTCGCGATTGCTCACCTCGATCGCGCCGACCGTGAAGGTATCTTTGGCGGAGAAAAATTCGTGCTCGCGCCGGCTACGGCTGCTGATCTCATAAAAGACGCGGCGACGCACGAAACGGTTGAGAACCTTGCGTAAGGTGCCCAGCGAAGCGAGCGTCTCCTCGCGGTTGCCGCGCGTGTAAATGATTTTCACGGTGATGGACTCGCTTGCTTGCACGGGTCGTGGAAGGAGGCCTGCCGAAAGAGCACCGGGAGATGTTTTCTGTTCCCGATATCGCGGTCATCAGCATGCTGGCCCTCTTGCTCTTCGGCCCCGACAAGCTCCCCGGAATGATGCGGCAGTTCGGAAAGGTGACCCGCGACCTTCAGAATGCCTCGGCGAATTTCGTTGCGGAGATGGAGCGAGCGGCCGACGCCGCTCACGAGCAAGCTCCGCCGCCGGCGCCGAGTCCACCCCCGGTCGCTGCGCCGCACGAAGAGCCGCTACCGCCTAAAGATTGAAGTTTTGGCGCAGATCGTTGATGCGCGCGCTGACGACCGTGCGGACCTGGTCGTGCAACCGGTCGCGCTGTTCGTCGGGCAGACGGCGGTAGATCACATACCCGACCGCTGAGAGCACTCCGCCGAGCACGCCGACGAGCAGCGCTTTTCCAAGTTCGTTATCGTCGGGTTGGTTCGATGAGGGTTCGGCATGTTGATGCAGTGAGTCGGTCATGAGGCTCCCTTTCTAACGGACACCGCTTCACTACTGCCGAACGGGCGTTTCGGTTTCGCGGCGGACCCTCACGGCGAGGGGATATTGAGCGGCGATCGCTTCGCAGGCGAGCAGGGCCGTGCCGAGGATCGCCCGGACATCCTCGCGCTCGCGGGCCGCCTCCGGGACGCGCAGATCCATGTCGCCGCTGCGCTGGCGGACCGAGATCTCCAACTCGGCATGTGCTTCGAGCCCGAGCCGAGCGGCCTGGAGAATCGCCGAGACGGCGGCACAGACGATATCCTCGCCGTGCTCGGCGAGCTCGGTATGTCCCTCGGCAACGAACGAGGACAGCCGTCGCCGACTGTCCTCGTAAAACGTAACGCGGAGCACGTCGCCCCTACGCGAGGTTGATCTTGGTGATCTTTACCTCGGCGAAGCGCTGACGGTGGCCGATAAGCTTGCGGACGCGCTTCTTGGGTTTGTAGCGGAAGACGAGAATCTTCTTGTCTTTCGCCTGACGAAGCACCGTGCCGACGACGCTTGCGCCGCTCAGAACCGGAGTGCCGATCTTGACGTCGGCGCCGGAACCGGCGAGCACGACGCGATCGAAGGTCACATCGGCACCCACTTCGCTCTCGATCAAGTCCGTGCGAATAATATCGCCTTCAGCGACGCGATACTGTTTACCGCCGCTTTCGATAACTGCGTACATAACTATGGGACTTTACTCCGAAGCCCGGCCCCTGTCAACGGTCGAAGAGGGGGTTGACGCCTGGCGCGGCGATGTCGTATAACGGAGTAGTCTGAATCGCAAACTACTCTACAAAGGAGATCCTATGATCGATGGTTCCGAGGCTCGCGAGCACCTGGCGATGGTCGATCGCATCGTCGAGCGCACTTCCTCGCGCCTGAACGTCGGGGCGGAGTACTTCGTCGTTTGGGGGATCGCCTCGGCGACGATGTCGCTGATGTATCAACTCGTCGCCGATCGCCTCGTCCCGACGAATTCCGTCGCGATCGCGTGGGCGGCTGGGATCGCCGCGGTCCTCTTTTCGATCTGGCGCGGGAAGAGCGTCGGGCAACAGCGCCTCACCTTCCTGGAACGGGAGTTTCTCACCGTGCTGAAAGTCGCGATGCTGGTGACCTTCGTGGTCTTCGTCATCGAGCTCTTCGGAGCAAATATCTTCGGCCCGATCGGGCCGGCCTCGATTTGGAGCTTCGCTGCCAGCATCGTCGTGCTCTATATCGCGATGCACGGGAACCGGCGTGCGCTTATCGGAGGAATCGTCCTCGTTGCCTCGCTCGCGGTCGCGAATCTGTATCCGAGTTTTGCCGGATACGCGCTCTCGGCGGGCATGCTGCTCGGTTACGCCGGATTCGGCATCGTCGAGCTGCTCGCAGCTGGGCGTAACGCCGGTTAATGGACGATCTTTTGCTCTCGAAGATACGGCTTGCCGTCGTCGCGGAGCTCCTCGCCTCGGAGTGGGCGAGCTTTAGCGAGCTCCAAAAATCCGTCGGTGCGACCAACGGCAACCTTAGCTCGCATCTCGGAAAACTTGTCGAGAGCGGCTACGTCGAGGAAGAGAAGTTGTTCCTCGACCGTCGCCCGCACTCGCGCTATCGGCTCACGTCGCTCGGTCGCGAGCGTATGATCGCCCACGTCCGCTCGTTGCAATTATTACTTGAGAAGGAACCACAATCATGAAACAGCTCGTTACGATCGTCCTGACCCTCAGCATCGGGGTTCTCGCTGCGTGCGCCGCCTCGGCGGCGCCTCTCCATGCTGTAAAAACGCTCCCCAACGGTTGTACCGATGTGAGTCGACCTTTTATCGGCACGATCTGCGCGCCGTCGACGCCGGGACGACACCCGGCAATGCTGCTGTTCGGCGGCTCCGAAGGCGGAAACTCGACGATGCCGCAGGTTGCGCCGTTGTTTGCCGCGCGCGGTTACGTTGCGGTCACCGTCGCGTATTTCGGTCTTCCCGGGCTCCCGGAGCACCTCGTGAACGTTCCGGTCGAAACGATCGGGCGGGCCCTTCGCGCGGTAGCGCGACTGCGCGATGTGAATCCTGCGGAGATCGGCGTTCTCGGCGGCTCGAAGGGCGGCGAACTCGCGCTCCTCGCAGCTTCGACCTATCCGCAGATCAAAGCGGTCGTCGCTGACGTTCCTTCACCGGTTGCTTTCATGGGGCTCGGTGCGAACGATATTCCTTCGGGCTGTTCCTGGAGCTACCGTGGGAAAGCGCTTCCCTGCGTCCCGGTCTCGCAGAGCGCCAGCGCGGCGATCGGTTCGCAATTCGCAAGCGGCGGACCGGTAAGACTGCGCGTTCTCTACGATCTCTCGCTCGATGCAGACCCGGCGCAGGTAAGGGCCTCGTTTTTCCCGTTGCAGCGCATTCACGGCCCGGTTCTCTGTCTCGCCGGTGCCGATGACGAGATGTGGAATTCGCCGCGACAATGCGCGATGGCGATGAGCTATCTCAAGGCTCACCATCATCCCTATGCCGATCGCCGTGTCGTCTATCCGAACGCCGGGCATATGTTTCTCTGGGCGATGCACGGGCCAAAATCGGCGATCACGTCGTACCCTATGGGCGGCGGAACGGTGATGGATTTCGGTGGAACGGCCGTCGGTGATGCGGTCGCGTCGACGCGGGCGTGGCACTCGATTTGGGCCTTTCTCGAGCATGCGCTCCCGCAGGTGGCCCGATGATCGCCGCGGATGCAACGGCCGCGGTCGTTTTTCGGAACGCCACCAAGAAATACGGAGATATCGTCGCGCTCGATGCCGTCGATCTATGTATCGAGCGCGGGGAGAAGGTCGCGATCCTCGGGCCGAACGGTGCCGGAAAGACGACGGCGATCTCGCTGATGCTCGGGTTACGCAACGCGAGCGCGGGTTCGATCTCGGTGTTCGGGCGAAATCCCCGCGACGCGGCAGTGCGAGCGCGGATCGGGTCGATGTTGCAGTGCTCGGGCATACCGGAGTATCTGCGCGTTGATGAAGCACTTGCGCTCTTCCGTACTTATTATCCGGCACCGCTGCCGACGGACGACCTGCTCGAAATTGCCGGAATCCGCGAAACGGCAAACAAACGCATAGCGCGCCTTTCGGGCGGACAACTGCAACGACTCTACTTTGCCCTCGCACTCTGCGGAAACCCGGACCTGCTCGTGCTCGACGAGCCGACGGTGGGGCTCGACGTCGAAGCGCGTCGTGCTCTGCTGGCAACGATTGCCGGTATCGCCAAGAGCGGGCGTAGCGTGGTGATGAGCACGCACTATCTCGAAGAAGCCGACGCCGTTGCCGACCGCGTCGTGGTGATCGATCGCGGACGCATCATCGCCGACGGCTCGCCGAGCGAGGTGAAGGGCACCGTCGGGCGCAAGCGCGTCTCGTTCACGTCCTCCGTTGCGCTCGACGACCTACGTTTCGTGCGCGTCGGCGACCGTTACGAAGCTTTGACCGAGGCACCGGAGTTGTTGTTGCGCGAAATATTCGCGCGTGACATGCCGATCGAGAACCTTACCGTTACCGGCGCTACGCTCGAAGAAGCGTTCGTCGCACTTACTTCAGGAGGGAAAGCGAATGTCGCTTGAGATTGCTCCGTTTGGGCCGATGCTGCGCGCGCAGACCAAGATCGAACTTCTTCGGTTACTGCGCATTCCATGGTTTACGATTGCGACGATCGTCTTTCCGGTGATGTTCTACTCGTTCTTTGGATTAGAGCAGGCGCATATGCCGTATATGAACGCGACGGTAGGGCTCTACCTTCTGGCTTCGTTTAGCGCCTATGCGGTGATGAGTTTGGCGCTCTTTTCCTTCGGGGCGAGCGTAGCTGCCGAGCGTGGCAGCGGCGCGACGCGCCTCATGCGCGCCGCACCGTTGCGACCGCTCGCCTATTTTGCCGGGAAATGCATCGCATCGATCGCATTCGGGGGCGTTGCGATTCTCTTACTCGTTCTATTTGCGCGCGTTACCGGCGGTGCCGTACTCTCGCCGCCGATGCTTGCCGTCTTGATGTTGCGATTGCTGCTCGGTAGTTTACCGTTCGTTGCGTTAGGATTTGCGGTCGGGTACATCGCGGGGCTCAATGCCTCGGTGGCGATTCTCAACCTCATCACCCTGCCGCTGGCGTTCGCCTCCGGCCTCTTCGTGCCGCTCGACCAGCTCCCGCCTTTCGTCCAGGCGATCGCGCCCTATCTGCCGACCTATCATCTCGGGCAACTCGCGTGGGGTGCGATCGGCGCGACGAGCGAGTCGTGGCCGCGCGCCGCGCTCTGGCTTCTGGGGTACGCCGCACTCTTCACATGGATCGCCGTACGGGCCTACTATCGTGAAGAGCGCAAAGAGTTCGCGTGATGGAACGGCGCGTCGCTTCGGTGTAGAAGCGACCACGCTCGTTCAGATCAACGTTTCCGGCGGAGAAGGCGTGCGAAACCGGTCTTGCGGATGCGCGAACGCGTTGAGCCGGCGACTCCTAGCCCCCACGCGCGCACGAGTTCGTTGCTGCCGATCGTTCCAACCCACCGTCCGTCGCGATCGGTAACCGCGAGGTTATCCGCGCCGCTGGTTGCGAGCAGATCGGCAGCTGCGCGAACGCGCGCATCGCCGGAGATCGAGTGTTCGGGACGCTCGGTTGCGGAATCGACCGGGCGTGCGACCTCGGTGACGGCGAGCAGTTCGAATGGAGGGACCGCATACTCGCGTGCGACGTGCGTTCCGCGGCGTGCGAGCTTTTCGGTGAGGATCGAGCGCGGAACGAACACGACGGTGAACGCGGTTGCCGCAAGGCAGCCCAAAAAAATCTCGGGCGAGAGCCCCCATGCGTGGGTCGTCTCGAGCGCGAACAACGTACCCATGAACGGGGCGCGCATCGTTCCGCCCATGAGCGCCGCCATTCCGACGATCGCCCAGAGCCCTGCGTTGTGACCGGGGATCGCTGCGGCGAACAGCGCACCCATCGCTGCCCCGATCGTGAGGAGCGGTGCGAGAACGCCGCCGGAGGTTCCTGACGAGAGGCTCACGACCCAGATGACGATCTTCACGACGATGATGCCGAGCGCCGTCGCGAGCGCGAGCCGCCCATTCACCAGTGCCGCGATCGTGGGGTAACCGATGCCGAGGGCAGCCGGAACGAACCAGCCGCCGATCCCCACGAAAACTCCGCCGATCGCCGGCCACCACATCCAATGGATCGGAAGCCGGTGATAGGCGTCCTCGCAAAGATAGACGAGCTTGGTCATCGCCATCGAGACGATGCCGCCGCCGAGCCCGACGAGCAGCGCCCAGCCGAAGAGCGATGGGCCCTGCACGTGCGGTACGGAGCTCAGAAAGGGCGGCTGCGCGGAAACGATCGCGCCGCGCACGGCATCGGCAACGAACGACGCCAGCGCGACCGGGATGAAACTTTGCGGACGCCACTCGAAGAGCAAGAGTTCGACGGCGATAAAAACCGAGGCGATCGGGGCGCCGAATGTCGCGGACATGCCCGCCGCCGCACCGGCGACGAGGAGCGTTCTCCGTTCGCTCGCCGAGAGGTGGAGGTACTGCGCGAAGAGCGAGCCGAACGCTCCTCCCGTCATAATGATCGGCCCCTCTGCCCCGAATGGAGCG
>JAKBCP010000021.1 GCA_021807645.1 bacterium | reverse complement strand
CTCCCTTCGACGTTCGTGGTGCCAAGGGCCGGAATCGAACCGGCGACACCGCACTTTTCAGGCGCGTGCTCTACCGACTGAGCTACCTTGGCATGGATGCGGGTACAGCGACGACGCGTTGTACCCGCATGAACGATGGCGACGCTGATGGGGCTCGAACCCACGACCTCCGCCGTGACAGGGCGGCGCTCTAACCAACTGAGCTACAGCGCCAGGGGATGGTGGGCACGGTTGGGATTGAACCAACGACCCCCCGCGTGTGAAGCGGATGCTCTCCCACTGAGCTACGCGCCCACGATACCCGGCGTCCGGGGATCGTTAGACGATTTCGGATGGTATCCTATCGCGATGCTGTTTGTCTAGCGCCTCTCCGGCAAATGCTCGGGGCAAATGCCGCTGCGATGTCGAAGCGACGGGCATGCTCGAAGGATTTCCCTTGATTTCGCGATTCACGGTTCCGTTTGCCGATATCGATATGCTCCATCACGTCAACAATGTCGCCTATATTCGTTGGGCGGAGATGATGCGCGCCGAATATTTTGCGCGCGTTATGGGTGAAGCGATCGACGGCAATCACGGCATGATTCAAGCGAATATCTCCTTCACGTACGAAAAGCAACTCGCCTATCGAGAAAAGATCGCGGTCGGGTGTAAGGTCTCGCGGATGGGAACGAAGTCGTGGGATTTCTATTACGAAGTCTGGAGCGAGACGCACCTCCATCGGGCCGCGCATGGAACGACGGCCGTCGTTGCATTTGATTTCGAAGCCCAGAGAAGCATCGTTGTTCCCGATGGTTGGCGCGCGGCGATTGCGGCCTTTGAGAGCGGTCCGCAGGTTCTATTTTCGTAAGCGGCGAGCGTTGTGCTCCCGGCGCGCGCGTTTATCGCGATACATTCGATGGTCGGAGCGCCGCAGGAGTTCGGCGATCTCAGTTCCGTCGCGCGGCGCGATCGCCCAGCCGATGCTGGCACCGACACGGAGCCTATTTCCACGCCAGGTCATCGGACGTTCGAGCGCTGCGCGTACCTCCTCGGCGAGACTCCGTGCGTCTTCCTCATTCCCTATCCCACGAAGAATTGTGGCGAACTCATCGCCGCCGAGTCGTGCAACGCTGTCGCCGGTTCGGAGCCGTCGCAAAAGACGGCGTGAAGCGCTTCGAAGCACCGCGTCCCCGGCCTCGTGCCCGAAGCTGTCGTTGATCGCCTTGAAACCGTCGAGATCGATGAAGAGCACCGCGAGCCGGTCGCCGCTCCGACGGACGCGCCCGAGGGCATGCGTGAGCGCGGCGGCAAAGGCGGCACGGTTCGGCAGCGTCGTGAGCGGATCGTGGTCGGCACGGAAACGCTCGCGATCGATCTGCTCGCGGAGCATGCGTTGGCGCAGCGCCACGGCGACGTAGGGTCCGAGGCTCTCGATCACCGCAGCATCGGCCTCATCGTAGGAGCGCAGGGCGCCGCTTCGCACCGCGAAGCCGCCGACGGCTTCATCGCCGATTCGCAGCGGCATCGCCATCGCGGCGGGCTCGTGGGCCTCGCGTGCGATGCCGTCGCGAACGACCGTCGTTAATGGCTCGGCAGGCGAGAGCCGTGCGAGGACATTGCGCCGAAGGTTCCCATCGGCCCAAGCGAGGCGAAGCCAGCTCTGCCCTTCACGGAGGATCGCCACGACCTCCGTTGCTTCAACGAAGGTCGCCAATAGATCGGCGAGGCTGGCAAAGACCGCCTCGAGCGTAATATCCTCGACGAGCAGCGTGGACATCCGCCGAGCGGCCTCGGCGACCCGCTGGCGTAGTGCACTCATCGGAGGGTGACGTTCAAGACGGGTGAGGCACGCTCCGCTCGCAGGGGCTTTGACGGGCTTCGGCGCATCTGCTATCCTGCGTTGGGCCTTTCGGGCGGTTAGCTCAGTGGGAGAGCGCTTCCTTGACACGGAAGAGGTCAGAAGTTCAATCCTTCTACCGCCCACCATGTGGAATATACGCTAAAAGGCGCCGATTCGTTCGGTGCTTTTTCGTTCGAGGTCGGGACTGGATTCGGCCGGTTCGGCGCAGGGCGTTGACGGCCGCACAAGAAAGCGAGGCGCCATGACGGACTTGAAGCTCGCGCGCTGCTTGGCAGTACTCTGCGTACTGGCCTCGGCGTTTCTCTCGCTCCGCAGTCCTGCGGTTGCCGCCGGAGCGACGCTACGAATCGGCTCGGATATCTCGTATGCGCCGCTCGAGTTTTTCACGAAGGGGAACGCGAAGCCGCGCGGCTTTGATATGGATCTCGCGCGGGCACTCGGCGCGCGGCTCGGTCGACCGGTGCAGATCGTCGACCGGCGGTTCGATTCCTTACTCGGCGACGTCGCCGACGGGAAAATCGATCTCGCTATTTCGGCAATCTCCGATACGCGCATTCGCGAACGACAGGTCGATTTTATCGATTATTTTCTCGCCGGCAGCGGCATGCTCGTTCCGGCGGGGAATAGCTACCATATTTTCTCGCTTGCGGCGCTCTGCGGGTTGCCGGTCGACGTGCAACTCGCCACCTCCCAGGCAGCGGCATTGCAGGCGCAATCGGTTGCCTGCAAGGGCGTCGGCCTTGCGCCGATCCGCCTTCAGCAACGCGCTACCGATGACGAGGCCTTGCAATTGTTGCTCGCCGGGAAGAGCGACGTCCACGTTACCGACTTTCCCGTCGTTGCCTACCTCGCGCGCACGCTTGACGGCGGCAAGCGGTATGCGGTCGCCGGGCGGCAATTCGATGTCGTTCCGTACGGCATCGCCGTGGCGAAGAACAACGTCGCGCTGCGCCAAGCGGTTCAATCCGCGCTCGGGTCGCTTATCGCCGATGGGACCTACGATCGGTTGCTCAAGAAGTGGGGTCTTGGACAGGGTGCACTACGCTCGACGCCGGTGAACGCCGGAACGCTCTACCAACACTAAGGAGCGACTAGCGATGAGACGATTCGTGGCAGCTCTCGCGCTCTTACCGTTTCTCGCATGCGCTCTCGGGGGAGCGGCCGGTGCCGCGCAACCGGTACGTATCGGAACCGACATCTCACATCCGCCGCTGGAGTTTTACCGCCACGCCGGCGGCCGCGTCCACGGCTTCGATGCCGACATTGCCCGCGAGATCGCCAAGCGCCTTGGACGCCCGGCTTCATTCGTGAACATGCCGTTCGGAGATTTGTTGCCTGCTGTCGCTGCGGGCAAAGTCGATTTCACGATCTCGTCGATGTTCGATCTACCGGTTCGCGAGAAAGTCGCAGATTTCGTCGATTACTTTCTCTCGGGGACCGCGATTATGGTGCGCGCCGGAAATCCGCATAACGTTTTCACGCTCGCCGGGTTTTGCGGCCTAACGGCAAGCGCGGAGGTCGGGACGTTTCAGTTTACTGCGCTTCAAGAACAGTCGGCGCGCTGCCGCGCGCTCGGGCTCGGCGGCGTTCATGTGGTCTCGGTCGCCGGCGACGAACAAGGCGCCCGCGCGTTGCTCGCCGGACGCGTCGCGATTCATATCGCCGATTTTCCGATCGTTAGCTACCTGGCGCGTACCGTCGGGGACGGAAAACTCGTTGTCGCCGGACGCCCGTTCAATCAGATCCCCTACGGGATCGCCGTCCGCAAAGGCAACCTCGCGTTGCGGACCGCCATCGTCGGAGCGTTGCGCGCGATGGTCGCGGACGGAACGTACGATCGCTTACTGAAAAAATGGCACTTGCAGGCCGGCGCGCTACGCTCGATTCCGGTCGATGCCGGGAAGCTCTACCAGCACTAAAAATCCTTCGGAGCATCGGCGAAAGCTCCGATACTCCAACGGATTTCGAAATTCGAGCGCATCGGCGAGGATTGCGCTTTCGCGCCGATTATCCGGCGAGAGTGCGGTGGAGGAAGTCGATGCTTCGCTTCCAGGCCAGCTCCGCCGCGGCTTCATTAAAGTTTCCGATGCCGCCGGGATTGGAGAAGGCGTGGCCGGCGTCATAGCGGTGGAACTCATACGGAACGTGCATCTCGCGAAGCCGCGCTTCGATCGCATCGACGCGCGCGATCGAGAAGAACTCGTCGTGGAGCGCCCAGTGCCCTTGAAGTGGAATCTTTATCGAGCCCGGGTCGCCGGCTTCTTCGGGGGGGAAACCATAAAACGGGATGGCCGCGGAGAATTCCGGGATGTGCATCGCGCAGAGTAGCGTTAACGCTCCTCCCATGCAAAACCCGATGACGCCGACCTTTTTCCCGTTCGCCGCTAGGTATTGCGCGGCACCGCGAGCATCTTGCATCGCCGCGTCGGTAAAATCGAGCCCTTGCATGAGGTGATTTGCCTCGTCGCCGGTAGCGGCGACGCGCCCGCGATAGAGATCGGGAATCAGCACGCGAAAGCCGGCTGCGGCCATGCGTTCGGCGGTGGAGATAATCTGATCGTTCACGCCCCACCATTCTTCGAGCATGACGACGCCGGGTGCTGATTTTGGCTCCTTCGGTTCGGCGAGGTAGCCGGGTGCCTTTGCGCCGTCGGGGCGCGTAAACTCAATCATCGATCCCATATGTATTCCTTTCCAAACGTCTCTCGAACCCGCGGCGCACGCGATGAGGTTGCAGTGCAGCGGGGTTTTTCGCCGCGCCTTTGAAACCCCCGCATCGATGGAGCGATCGAAGCCCGAGCCACGAAGCAATCGCCCGCACGCGGAGGCGATCGACGAGCCTCGTTGGCATGCCTCCCTCGCGGCGATCGGGGCGTTGGTGCTGTACGCGCTCCTACCGCAACGGCTGGTCTTCGGCCCGGCATGGTTTGCGCCGATCGTCGTCCTGGCCGTATTGGTGCCGCTCTCGATCTTCGCTCCGGACCGCGACGAAGAGACGCGCTTTCATCGCTTCGCCTCGATCGTTTCGATCGTACTGTTGAACCTCTTCAACGTTCTGTCGGTCCTCTTGCTTTTACTCGATGCGTTTTCGCACCACGCGAAGGGCTCCCCCGGAATTACCGGCCAGCGCTTGCTCCTCTCGGGCGCGCAGATTTGGACGACGAACGTACTGGTCTACGCCCTGTGGTTTTGGGAGGTCGACGGCGGCGGCCCGTGGCAGCGCAGTCAGGCGCGTAACGCCTCGGCCGATCTACTCGCGAGTTTCCTATTCCCGCAGATGATGGTCGATGCTCGTCGGGTCCGTTGCGTCGACCCGGAATGGAAGCCGCTCTTTCTCGACTATCTCTACGTCGCGTTTACGAACGCGCTGGCCTTTAGCCCAACCGACACGATGCCGATCACCAGGGCGGCGAAAATGTTGATGCTTGTCGAAGCGTCGATCTCGTTCGTGACGATTGCGCTCGTGGTCTCGCGAGCGATTAACGTGATCTAGCGTATCGCGGACTAGAGCTGAGAATTCGCGATCAGGCGCGTACGGACGAACGCCGCCGGCGAGATATGAATATCGCCGCGGAACGGGAGATCGAGCTCGGCGATGACGACCATGGTGGCGACGATCGTCGCTGCAAGAAGCATCGTCATGGCGTAATGCGCGGGTTTGTTCTGAACGCGGAAGAGGTAAGCGCCGCCGATGGTGATACACGAGATGAAGAGCATCATTCCCCAGAGGATCGGTGGGATGCTTTCCTGGTTGTCGAAGAGTCGGGTGCGCCGCTGGTCGACAAAGCGATTCGTGAGGTCGAGCATCGCGGCGAGGAGCGCGGCCTGGCGTGCATCGCTGGGATGAAAGTTTGCAACGCGCTCGAAAATCGCATGCGCGCGGTCGCGAGCCAAGCGGCTAAATCCGCCATGTTGCATCGCCGGCCATTCGCGATAGACGACCGCTCGTACGTAGAGGATGATATCCTTCCGTAGCGGCGCGGCGAAACTCTTCGGAAGCGTTTCGCAGAGATGGTAGAGGTCTCCAAGCGCCGCCGCCTCATTTTGTACGGTTGCGGCGGATTGATCGAATTCTTGCCACACCGTCACGACCATAAACGAGAGAATCACGGCGAGGATCGTCCCGATCGTCGCGACGATCGGCCCGGCGACGTCGTTATGGGTGATGCTTCCCCACGCTGCGCGCCGTTGAAAGAACGAGAGGCCGAACGCCGAGAGGAAGCACGCGATCGAGATCGCCGTGATTGCAAAGGCCCAGGTTGGATAACTGTAAATCCAGTCCACGAAGGCGCCCATTCTGGGTCGGAGGAGCCCCTCCTCGGAGTTTGTCCGGCAACCATTTTCTTCGAGGCCGCGTTGATAGGACGCGTGGAAGGCAGCACAGAACATCGCGCGCCGTGTACGTGCGGGTATGATGTAATGGTAGCCTGCGACCTTCCCAAGGTTGATGCGTGGGTTCGATTCCCACTACCCGCTCCAATCCGGCGACGTAGCCAAGTGGTAAGGCAGGGCTCTGCAAAAGCCCCATTCGGCAGTTCGAATCTGCCCGTCGCCTCCAGAGCCCGCTCTCGGTGCGCGTAGTCGTCATCGGGGCCGGCGGCATCGGGGGATTCCTTGCCGCCACCCTCGCCCGCAGCGGCGTCGATGTTGCGATCCTCGCGCGCGGCCCGCATGCCGATGCGATCGCCCGCTCCGGGCTCCACGTCCGTGGCGATCTCGGCGAATTCACCGTCCGCGTACCGCTCGTCGGCCGGCTCGACGATCTCGTCGGCTTCGACCTCGCGCTCCTCTGCGTCAAGGCCCATCAAATGCTCGCACTTCATGGAGCACTGCAACGCCTTTCGCAAAGCGGTGCATGCGTCGTGACATTGCAGAACGGCGTCCCGTTTTGGTTTACGCGAGAGCCTCCGCTCGAGAGCGTCGATCCCGAATCGGCGATCGGGTCGCTCTTCGATGATCGCCGGACGATCGGCGGAGTCGTACATGTTTCCGGGCACATCGATCGCCCCGGCTCGGTCGTGCAGAGCGGCGGGACGCGTTATGTCCTCGCCCCCATCGCCGGGGGCGGAAGCGCCGAGCGATACATTCAGCCTTTACGAGAATCGATGGAGCGCGCCGGCTTAATGCCGGAGCCCAGCTCGGAGATCCGCAGCGTGCTGTGGGCAAAACTCGCGAATAACGTCGGGCTCAATGCGGTGAGCTCCTTGACGCGGCTCTCGATTGCGCGGATGCTGGCATTCGCAGCGACGCGCGATCTCGTCGCGCGAGCGATCGGCGAAACGCTCGCCGTCGGTCGCGCCCTCGGCGTCGTCGGCGAAATCGATGTCGAACGGCGTATGGAGTATGCCGCTCGCTTGAGCGACGTCCGCACCTCGATGCTCCAAGATGTGCTCGCCGAACGCTCGCTGGAGATCGAGCCGATCCTCGGTGCAACAGTCGAACTCGGCGGGCGCTGCGGCGTCGTGACGCCGACGATCGCGACGCTCCTCGCATTGCTGCGCGGCCTCCAGGCGAGTTTCGCTCGGTGAGCGTCCTTCCGCGCATCATTCCCTGTCTCGATATACGCGACGGCCGGGTGGTAAAGGGCATCCATTTCGAAGGGCTGCAGGATGCGGGAGATCCAGTGGAGCTCGCCCGGCGCTACGAACGCGAGGGAGCCGACGAACTCGTCTTTCTCGATATCGCTGCGACGGAGGAAGGCAGAACGGCCTCACTCGATATGCTTCGCCGCATCGGGGCAGAACTTCGAATTCCCTTCGCCGTCGGCGGCGGGATCGAGAGCCTCGAGAGTGCCCGTCGTCTCCTCCGTGCCGGCTGCGACAAAATCTCGCTGAACTCCGCCGCGGTTCGCTCGCCCGCGCTCCTCGATGAAATCGCCGGTACTTTCGGCAGCCAGTCGCTCGTCGTTGCCATCGACGTGCGTCGAGATTCCTCGGGGGCATTCGCGGTCTATATCGACGGCGGCCACACCCCCGCCGGCCGCGAGGCCGTTGAATGGGCTCGCGAGGCGCAGGCGCGCGGCGCGGGAGAACTCCTTGTAACGAGCATGGATCGCGATGGTACCCGTACGGGTTTCGATGTCGAACTCAGCGCGGCGATCCGTGCCGCGGTCGATATACCCGTGATCGCTTCGGGGGGTGCCGGGTGCGTGGAGGATTTTGCAGCGCTCTTTGAGGCCGAGGCCGCCGATGCGGCGTTAGGAGCCTCGGTCTTTCACGACCGTACGATCGCTATTCCGCGTCTCAAGCAAGAACTGCGCGAGCGAGGCATAATGCTGCGACCGTGGCAACCGACGGATTAAACTGGGACGACCGCGGGCTGATGCCCG
>JAKBCP010000020.1 GCA_021807645.1 bacterium | reverse complement strand
GCAACGCGTGGAACTCGGCGGCATAGCGCGCGATCACCGGCGAGAGAATCGCTACCGGCTGCGATGCAAGCAGATAGATCGAAATCAGCGCGTAGAGCGCGCCGTACTCGGCGACCCCGAGCGCGCGCCCGGCGATCGCATGGAAGAGAAAGCCGCCGATATTCAGGGCCATCGTCGCGACGAAGACGATCGCCCCCGAAGAGAGCAACGAAGGGCGGCTCGCTGGGACGGCGCCGTTGGAAGTAGTGGCGGGGTTCACGGCAGGCTGCATTCCCGTTTCGCGGAGTCTCCGCCTGGGCATCGCAAGCAAGGCGCTTCAATAACGAAGGGAGGAAGGAAGGGAAGGCGCCTACTTCCTTGAACCTCCGCCGCATCTTCGCCCCGCGTCACAACCGAGAGGACGGTCATCGTGAGGAAGTCGGTGTTTTTCACATTTGTGGCAGCCACGCTTTTTGTTGCGTGCGGGGGGCACGGCAGCTCCTCGTTGCCGGCAACCAACCCATCGCCCGCGGCGCAATCGACGACCGCTGCGCTTGGCGCGAGTGCCGTCTCGGTAACTTTCCCGGCGATCGCCTCGGGAGCGGCGGGAACGGTAGGGCTCCCGGCGACGACGTCGGGAAGCGCGACTGCCACCCTCGTGCTGCAAGCGACGCCGCCTGCTGGTGATGCCGCCCCGAGTTCGATTCACGTTCGGCGCTCGATCAAAACGCTCGGCGGTACCGTCACCGCGCTTGCGTACGTGACGCTGACCGTAAATGCCGGCGTGAGCATCGGGCAATCGCCGTCGTTTTCGTTTACCTTCCCTGCGGGGATGCTTTCGGGAACCGGCTATCTCGCCTTCTACGATCCCACGAACGCAAGCGCGGGTTGGCAGCAAGTCGCCGGCCCCGTGAGTGCTAGCGGTACGTCGATCTCGTTTTCCGCGACGACGCTCGCACCGGCGGTCGCGCTCGCTGCAAATACGACCTACGTTTTCGCGATCGTCGTGAGCGCATCGACGCTTCCGGTGCCGACACCGGCTGATTGCCCGGCGACATACACGCCTGCTGCAAGCGGTATCCCGCTCAACATCACCGACGATGCCGGGATCGCAGGTGCACAATTGCTCGTCTATCCCACCGACGCCACGACGAATATGTTTCTCAGCGCCGACGGAACGTTTGATTCAGCGGCTCCCGTCCCGTTGCCGGCAGCGTGCTTCAGCACCACGACGGGATCGGCGGGGACAAAACCGCTCCTCATCCCCAACGGCGTCAAAGGCGGGCGCGTCTACTTCGCCTATGCGCCATATACAGCCGGTACGACGACCGCACCCAACCCAATGGCCGGTGGAAACACTAGCGGGCCGGCCGGCACCGGCGGCGGCATGGTTGCCCCCTTCCCCTGGGACTTCATCGAATACGGCACAAACCAAGACGGAACGACCGTCGATACCTCGCAAGTCGTTGCCCTCGGGCTCCCGCTCGAACTCTCGACCGGTCCCACGCCCTTGCCGGTGACGACGCCCGGAGCGATCCCCACCGCGCCGCCGCAGGGCACGATGCCCGTGCCATGCCCGACGAATCCGCCCTCCGGATATGTCGGCGTAACGACCTGTAATTTCGCCAACGTTTTCTATGCGATCGAAAACACACCGAATTACAACGCGAACGTCCTCGCCGGCGCGTTCCCCGCGACATCGAGCAGCAACCTCGATCTTCGGATCATCTCGCCCGGTGAATCGGCGCAGATCACCTCGTTCCAGTGGAATTTCTTCAACCTCACCTCATACATCCCGTCGCCGACGCCGGCGAGCTGTCCGGGCACGACGCCGTTTGGCTACTTGAGCTGCGTCATGGCAAGCTACCAGAGCACCGGGCGTGTCTTCACCAGCGTCATTCCCGGAGCCGGCCCCGTGAAGGCGGGCGCCACACCGGGGCCGGATTTCGTGACCGGCGATTACGATTGCGTCACCTCCGATGGAACGCAGAACTTCATCTTCACCGATATCGGTTCAGCGACGTCGTGTACGGCGACGCCGAACCCGAACGTCTCGCCGAATCCATTTCACATGAACGTCTACAACTTCATCGAAGGCATTCCGCCGGGCCCCGATAACAACAACCAGCAGACGTGCAAGCCCGCGATTCTCTTGCAGCAACCGTGGGGTTTGGCGAACGTCGATAACACGACGGAAGCCATCAAAGCCGGAACGGCCACCGGGCACCTCTTCGCCAACGACGATGCATTCGGGCTTTGGAAAGGCTTGATTGCCGATATCGTTTACGGAACCGCGCTGTCGACCACGCAAATCCATCCCGTCGGCGCAGTTACGCCGCCACCTGCGAGCGTGAGCGAGCTCTTCCAAGACACGCTCTACGATCGCTACGATTACATCTTGCACCAGTATTTCGATAATGGGCTCAGCTACGGCCTCGCCTACGACGATCTCTACGCCCTCGAATCGGGCGTGAATTGGAACCTCGGCGATTCGATCGACGTCCGCATCAACGCCGTCCCGAGCACCGCAAGTGCGATCGTTCCGCCGAATCCGCAGGCGGTGCCGACTCCATGCCCTGCGCTCACCCCGGGCGTCGGCAGCTTCTAAACCGCGACGGCTCGAGGCCGACTCGGAAAGACCAGGGGCCCTGGGATTCGTCCCAGGGCCTCCGTGCGTACGCGCGAATGGAGCGTGCGTGGACGTTGAAACGCTGCCTATCCCCGGCGCCCTCTTGCTGCGCCCGCGCATCTTTACCGACGAACGCGGAAGCTTCCGCGAAAGCTTCAGCGTCGAGCGCTACGCCGCCGTCGGCATCGCCGAACGTTTCGTGCAAGAGAACGTCTCGCTCTCGCGCTACGGCGTGTTACGCGGGCTGCACGGCGATCCGCGCATGAGTAAAATCGTGCAGGTGCTCGCGGGCGACGCTTTCGACGTCATCGTCGACGCGCGCCCCGGGAGCGCAGCCTTCGGGCAGTGGTACGGTTGCGATCTCCGCGCCGAGGAGGGCACGCAGCTCTACATCCCCGCCGGGTGCCTGCACGGCTTTCTCTCGCTCGCCGAAGGCACGGTGCTGCACTACTTGCAGAGCGCGCTCTACGATCCGCAAAGCGAGTTCGGGGTCGCCTGGAACGACCCCACGATCGGCATCGCCTGGCCGCTGACCATGCCGCCGATTCTCAGCGCGAAGGACGCCGCCAACCTACCGCTGCCCCGTTAAACGCCGCGTGCTCGCCCTCGATACGGCTGCTGCGCAGCCTACTCGGCGTGACAGCTGCGCCCTACTCGGCGTGACAGCTGCGCGCGCTAGTTGTCGTCGGGGGGAATCCCCGAGGCTTTCTGGCGCAAGAAATACTCGATCGGATACGGCGCGGGAATCGGCGAGAACGCGCGCGGCGGCTGCGAGAAATCGAACGCATCGCGCAGATTGTTCGCGCGACGATCGCTCGCGGCGAGATGCCCGAGGCCGTACACCGATTCGGTAAAGCGCAGGATACTCCCGAATTCATACTGCACGTGCGAGACATAGCCGCGCTTTGCGTACGGTGAGATCACCAGCAGTGGAACGCGGAATCCCAATCCATCGAAATCGAGTTGCGGCGGTGGGACGTGATCGTACCAGCCCCCGGAATCATCCCACGTAATAAGAATGACCGTGTTCTTCCAATACTTGCTCTCGCCGATCGTGTTGACCAGCGCACTCACCCACGACGGCCCGGTGATCGACCGCGAGAGCGAGTGATCGGAGTTCTTCCAATCCGGAATCACCCACGAAACGTCGGCAAGATGTCCGCTGCGCACATCCTCGATGAATCGGCTCGGCGGCGAAACGACGTGGCGCTTCCACAATTTACTGTAGCGAACGTTGGAGACCGCGTCGTACGAGGACCAGTTTTGCCCGAAATCCGGGGCGTTGCGCGGATGATGATGCCGATCGATCCAACGTTGATAACGGCTCCACATCGAGGGTTTGTCGATCTTCGGTGCATAGTATCGCCACGACAGATGCTTCGCGCTGAGTTCGTTCCCCAGTGTTTTCAGTTTGAAGCAGGGTGGCTCGCGATCGATCATGGTGCGCTCGTTATCGAGGATCCCAACGGTGGTTCCAACCGGTGCGTCGCAGCCCCATGGGTAGCCATTCGGAAGGTCGACGGAATGCGCTGCTTGCCCGGCGATTAAATAAAGATGCGCAACGAAACTCTGGTCGATATTGCTTTGAAACATCCGGTCGGCAAGCACGTATTGGTGCGCCATCGCAAAGTACGGCTTCGTTTCGTCGTGCGGGACGTATGCGTATTCGGGATACTGGATATCGGCGAGCGGTACTTTTAGGCCCGGGCGCGGGCCGATTTTGCGCAAATCAAAGCCGTCCATTTTCCCATGGTCGTAGGCGAGTTTAAACCCCCGCATGCCGTTGCCGATATCGAACTGCACGTTGAGCGGCACCGGTTTCAGCTTCACTTTCGTTCCATCGTGCGCGTAGCCGTAATCAACCGTGTCGGCACCGGGAAAATCGTGAAAGAGATTATCGAAGCTGCGGTTTTCCTGCACGATAATCACGACATGCTTCACGTGAAGCCGCGCCTGGGCAACGAAAGTTTGCTCCGGCTCGAACCAGCCACAGCCCGCGAGCGCGCAGAGCAACAACATTGCAACGAATCGGCGCAGGATCAACGCAGTTCTCCACGAGCGAGCGGAAGCGCGAACACGTACCTCCCGTTAACCAGAAGAAGGGTCTTTCCTACGAGCACCGGCGGCGCGGTTGCAAAGGGATACGCGAACATTTTTACCGCCAGCAATTTACCGGTGCGTGCATCGAGCGTGTAAAGCAGCCCGGCGGCGTCACCGACGAAAAGATGCCCACCCGCAACGACCGGGCTCATCTTGATCGCGCCGTTCGAACGAAAGCGCCAGCGCAGCGCCCCGCTCGCCGCGTCGAAAGCAAGCAACTCATCGGCGGTCGGAACGGGCTGATAGTAAAGCCCCCCCGCATACGCACCGGCGATTGCGCGCTCGCTCGAACCGACCTTGCTATAGGGGCGCGCATGCGCGCTGCGATAGATCCAGAGCAGCTTGCCGCTCCGTGCGTCGAGCGCGGCGATCTCCGCGCGCGCACCGTAACCGAAGGCGGCGCGATTCCCGGAGACGCCGCTGAGGAAGAGCCGGCCGCGCGCGTAGGTCGGCGCCGAATCGCAGTTTCCATAGGGTGCTCGCCAGAGGATGCGTCCGCTCCTCGGTGCCAGCGCTAAACTCTGCGCGCGTTGCATCGCATCATAGCAGACCGAGATGAAGACTCTCCCGGCAGCGAAATTCGTCGACGCCATCGTCGCAATGCCGCCGAGGCTGCGTTGCCAGAGCGCTTTTCCGGCACGGAGCGAGAGCGCGTATGCGTGTGCGTCGCCGTTGGCGAAGATGACGCGCCCGCCGACGATTGCCGCTGAGGGCATATCTTCACCGGCGGTGCGGAAGGCCCAGCGGCGCGCGCCGGTCGCGGCGTCGAACGCAAGCAGATGGTCGCCCGCGCGTCGTCCCCAGAAGTCGATCGTTTTGCCGGTCGCGGCGCCACCTGCATAGACGAAACTTTTGTTCGTACCGCCCGATGCGCCGTTGCGCCCGGTGCCGAAAACCACGATCCCATCAGCGACGACCGGCGTGCTCATCACGAGATTATCGGCGTGCTGCTTCCAAGCAAGCGCTCCCGTCGCGAGATGCAACGAGATCATCTCGCCGGTGAAAGTAGCGAGAAAGACGCGTTCGCCGACGACGGCGAGCCCGCCGTTGATTTGCGCTCGCGCGTCATACTTCCAGCTCACCGCAAGCGAGCCGCGTGCAAGCACCGCGTTATGAGCGGGGTTGCGTTGATACTGCGACCAGCTTCCGGCTAGCGCACGATCGCGCGGCGCAGCGTGCGCGCAGCCTGCGAGCAACGCAAACGCCGCCGCGAGGGCGGCGTTGCACGCGCCGGGCTTAAAGCGCAACCTGACGAATGGCGTTATCGCTACGATCGGTGATAACGAGGCTCTTGAGTGCGGAATCGTAAACGAGCATTGCGGGTCCGTAAAGGAGCGCCACCGGCCCAAAACCGTTGACGAGCCCGAAGCGGCGTTGCCCCGACGCGACGTTGACGACCGTTGTTACCGCACCCGACGGCAGCGAGATCTGTCGTAACGCATTGTTGAAGGTATCGGTGACGTAGAGATCGCCGTTGTCGGGATCGTAGGCGATGCCGCGCGGGTTGTTCATCAACGTCGTCGTCGCGCTGCCATCGGCGAATCCACAGGCCGACGGCGAGGGGCCGACTAGCGTGGTGACGGCGTAGGGTGAGGTCGTCGAGACCTGCCGAACCGCGCAGTCATCCGAATCGGTGACGTAGAGATCGCCGTTGCTCGTATCGTACGCGATGCCGACGGGGAAATTGAAGGTTGCCGACGTGCCGGTTGTATTGTTGGTGTAGGTACCAACGTGGGTAATGCCGCGGCTGCTGCTACTACTACTGCTACTACTACTGCTGCTACTGCTACTACTGCTGCTCGTGCTCCCGTAATTTCCGTGACGCGAGCCCGCAATCGTACTGACGACGTATCCGGGAACGGTAATCGAACGAATTTCGTCGTTCCGTGGATCGGTGACGTAAAGCGTCCCGGTCGTCGGATTGACGGTGATGCCCATAACGTCGCGAAAGCGCGCTGCGTTTCCCGTCGCGTTGAGGTTCTTACAAATGCGCCTCCCAGGTTGCTCGCCGGCGACCGTCGTTACCGTGTAGGGCGAGACGGGGCTCACCCGTCGGATCGCGCAGTTACCGGCATCGGTGACGTAGAGATTCCCATCGATGGGATCGTAGACGATTCCCGTCGGCACACCGAAGCGAGCGCTCGAGCCGGATCCGTCGGCAAAACCGGATATACCCGACGGCGGAGCTGACCCCGCGATCGTCGTGACGACGCCGGCCGCCGTCACCTGGCGTATGGACCTGTTGAAGGCGTCGGTGACGTAGAAATCACCGTCGCTCGGATCGTATGCGATGCCTTCCGGCCCCGAAAAACGAGCGGTCGCGCCGGTACCATCGAGGTAGCCGCGGGTCTCGCTGCCGGCAAGCGCACTCACCATCGCTGCCGCGCTCATCGGCGTATTGAGCGAGATCGCCGATCCGGCGACGGAGGAAGCGGGCGTCGCAACGACCGCTAAGGTTGCACTTCCTAAGCCGGTCGACGAAATCGTGTAGGCGTTCGGGTTGTTCGTCGAGGAGGCACTGACGGCGATTCCCGCGCCTGCCGTTGCGCCGGTGACGCTGACCTGCAGCGTCGGCGCGCCGGGGCCGACGATCGGGTTTCCGTCGGCATCGAGCGCCTCGACGAGAATCGGCAGCGCACTCTGCGCAGCGAGAAAGATCAGCCCGTTGGTCGGCGTTATCTGCACGTTGCTCGCCGAACCGGCGGGATAGATGGCGACCGACTTCGGCACGCCCGCGAGCACGACCGGAACGCTCGGCGTCTGACCGGCGACGAACGTCACGCTGATGCTATTCGCCGAGAGGCTGCTCCCTGCAGCATTGGGTTGATCGAAGGTATCGATCGTCACCATGTGCGCGCCGGCGCTCGCACTCAGCGTCACCGTGCAGAGCAACGGATAGGCGGTGCCTGCATTCGAGCAATTCGGCGAACTCGGCGAGAGGTTTTGAACCGTCGGCGCACCGGCGTCGATCGCAACGCTCACCGATGCGGTCGCCGGCGACACATATGCCGGTGCACGCCCCGTCGTCGCACTCTTCGGCGGCACGTTGATTTGTAATTTCACGCTCCCAAGCGGCGCGGGCCCCGAGGGCGGTACATTCGGCACGAGCGAGGAACTCGACGAGCCACCGCCTCCGCCACAGGAGACGACGATGAGTGCGATGGCGAGCCCGGCGAACGGGCGGAGAAGCGATTTCATAGCTGCACCTGCACGACCGAGTAATTTCCGGTATCTGTTACGTAGAGGGTATTCGTCCCCGAGTTATACGTTATTCCGTCGGGGCCCGAGAACCGTGCGGCGAAACCGAAGCCGTCGGCATATCCGATTGTGACCGTGGGGGGATCGGAGCCGGCGAGTGTGGTGACGAGTCCCGCGGTCGTCACCTGACGGATCGCGCGATTGTACGTATCGGTAACGTAGAGATTCCCATCGTTGCTATCGACCGCGACGCCGCCAATCGAGGAGAATCGGGCGCTGGTCCCGCTCCCATCCACGAAACCGCCGGCTGCGGAGTCACCGGCGAGCGTCGTTA
>JAKBCP010000019.1 GCA_021807645.1 bacterium | reverse complement strand
ATCCCGCCGGCAGCGTGCCGCAGCACACGCTGTTGGTACGCGTTACCGGCGAACCGGCGAGCGCCTCGTTCGTGCTGAAGCGCGTCGCCGACGCGATCGCCGCGAGCGTCGCGTTGCGCCCCGGCGCGCAACTCGTTTTCAGCCGCTCGCAGATCGGCATCGATGCGCCGCTCGGCGTCGACGACGTGCTGAATCTCAGCGTTCCGGTGACACTGCAGGGCAACAACTACATCGAAGTCGACTCCACGGTCAACCTCACCGTCGAAAATATCGCCGCCCCGCGCATCTCGCCGTCCTCGCTGATGGTCAGCGATTTCCCCGAGCGCCTCACCACCGACGGCGTTCTCTTCACCGCCGATCTCCACCGGCAAGCGCCATCGCGCTTTCTCTACTTTCACTATAACCCGCCGCACTCGATCGCGCGCCGCATCGTGTTGCGCGCGACGAATACCTCGCCCGAACCCGCGCTGCTGCAGTTTATCGACGGGCGCGGCGGGCCGAGCCCCAACGAAATGGAGGCGGGGCATCTCTCGACCAAACGCTTCCTCGTGCATCTCGTCACCAACGAAGGCAAGATCGTTCAGCTCCCCGGCTACGGCAGCGTGAATCTCGCGGTGCAAGATCTTCCCGCCGATTCCATCGTCAGCGATCTGCTGCAATTACGCGTGCTCAACGGCGGCTTGATTCACCTGATGCTCTTCGCGCAGAAGGCAAGCGATTCACCGAACTCGCCGCCTAAAAGCGACACGCTCTTGCAAGGGCACCACGCGCACGCGCGCGGCATCTATTCGATTCCCGAATTTAGCTACTCGACGCAATGGAGCGTCGAGGATCCCTATCTCGAACTCGCAGTCGGGCAAGTGCCGCTTCCCAACGATCTCGTGGGGCAAGCGCTCTCCGGCGACTACGGCGTACTGCAGAACTTCGAGATCAACGTCGTCAACCCGACGCACCAAGCGCAGACGATCGCACTCTACGAAAATCCGCGCGGCGGTAGTGCGACCGGCACCTATCTCATCGATCGCGTTTTGGTCCAGTCGCATCAAGTGCGCGCGTTTACGCGCTACAAGCTACGCAGCTACGTCGTCCCGGCGCGCGGATTTCTGCGCCTGCACATCACGACGATTCCCGATGCCGGCTCGAGCTTTCCGGTGCGCCTGATTCTCGCCCCCGACGACGGTAGCGTCCCCGCCGGTGCCCCCGGCTCGCCGGTTTATACCGAAGCGATTCGATAGAGCTCGGCGGTCGCTTGCGCCGCGCGACGCCACGAAAAGCGCTCGACGGCCGCTGCGCGGTCGTTCGCGGCGGCGCGACGCGCGCGCTCGGGATCTGCAAAGACCGCGCCGAGCGCCTCGCTCCAGCCTTGCACGTCGTCGGGATCGATGCGCGGCACCACGTCGCCCGCGATCTCGTCGAGCGAGGAACCGCGCGCCGTAATCGCCGGCAGCCCGGCGCAGCGCGCCTGCGCGAGCGGTAAGCCGAAGCCTTCGTAGCGCGATGGCATCGCGAGCACGCTGCAGCGCGCGTAGAGATCGAGCAGCGCGGCGCGCTCGATGTAGCCGCGAAACTCGATCCGCTCCTCGACGCCGAGTTCGCGCGCGATCTCAAGGCAGCGTTCGCGATAGGGCGTGCTCGGTCCAACCGAGATCGCACGTACGCCGGGCAACGTCGGCAGCGCACGGATCACGACCTCGAGGTTCTTCCGTGCCTCCACCGTGCCGACGACGAGAATCGTCGCCCGTTCCTCGGCGCGCAGCTCCAAGCGCGCAAATTCGTCCGCGACGCCGGGCGGAATCACGTGCAGGTTGCGTTCCTCGATGCCGGGGTGCAGCGAAAGAATCTCGCGTGCCGAGAACCGCGAATCGGTGACGATCGCGCGCGTGCGCGTCGAAAGGCGCTTCATCAACGTGCCGAAATATGCGCGCGCATAGAAGCGCGTGTGCCCCTGCACGCGCAGCCACGCCGCGTCGTGGAGCGTCAACACGATCGGCAGCGTCGAGAAGGCCGGCATCGTTCCCGACGTGCAATGCAGGAGCGTCGCTTTCGAACGCGCGGCAGCGAGCGGAAGCAACAACTGATCCCAAAATACGCGTCGGTCGAAGCGCCACGGGTCGATTCGCGGCGCGCTCAACGGCACGAGTTCGATCTCGGGAATCTCGCCGAGCGCGCGCGCGAGCTCGCGCGCGTACTCACCGATGCCGGTCGCGCTGCCGACGGTCGGCTGCGCGTCGAACGCCACTCTCACGGGCGCGCCTGCGCGGCGATTCGGCGCGCGAGGATCCGCACGCTTCCCGCGTTGGGGCCGTAGCGACGCGCGATCGCAAGATAACGGCGCGCGGCGGCGAGATCGCCGTCGCGCAACGCGAGGCTTCCGAAGCCCGCCCAGCCGTCGGCGCTCGCTGGATCGATCGTCGTGACGCGCCGATACCACGTTCGCGCGCGTTCGTTCTCCCGCACGCGATAATAATACGCGGCGACGCCGAGCGCATATTGGTTGTCGTAGGGCGCCATCTGCGCGGCGGCGAGGTAGGCGCGGCGAGCACGCGGGTTCCAGATCGAGGCACGGTGCCCGTGATAGACGGCGTTCGTGGCGATCGTGCCGCAGCGCCACGAGATATTGGCCAGCGCGTCGGGGTGCGTCCGCGTCGTCGCAAGTCGCGCACGCACGCGCTCGGCGAGCGCGTAGGCGGCGCGCGGATGCTGCGCGTCGAGCGCATCGATGCGCGCGCGCAAGCGCGGCAGATCGAGCCCGGCGAGTTCGTACTCGATCGCGAGCGCCTCTTCGCCGCGCGCGCGTGAGATCGAAGCGAACAATGCGTCGCGCGCCCCGCCTTGCGGTAACGTTACCGCGTACTTCTCGGCGCTCGCCGTGTCACCGTGGCGCAGCGCTTTACGCCCGAGCTCCCTTGCAACGAACGGCGCGGGGGCGATGCGATCGATCGCGCGATAGATCGCCGATCCCCAGCGCTGCGGGACGGCGCGCGGCAGCGATACCGGTACGGCGGCGCGCGCGAAAAGGGCGTCGGAGCCGAGTTGCACGATTCCCAGCAGCGCCGCCGCGACGACGGCGACGGCAAGCAGCGTTCGCGGAATCAGAATTTAATCGTGAGATCGACGCCGGCGCGTAATTGCGTCTCATTCGGCGTCAATTGAAGATTGTCGTTAAAACGGTATTGCCGCGCTTGAAACGTCAGCGTCGCCGGCGCGTGCGGCAGCGTGTACGTTAACTTCCCGAAGTAGCGACTGTCGGTGCCCGAGAGCGTCGTCGGCGAGAGCGAACCGTAGGTGCCGACCAACGTTCCGCTGCGATAACCCAAACCGACGGTCACGCGCGAGTTCACCGGAACGGCGAGGCTCGCACCGATACTCGAATGGGTCAGGTCGTTAAATGCTGCAGGCGGCAGCGCGAGCCGGCTCGCCGCATCGAAGCCGAGCACCGGGTCAAGCGTCGGCGCGGGATTCTCCGACGAGATCAGCCCACGCGAGAGATGTTCGAAACGGCTCGACAGACCGAGCGTTACCGTGCGTCCGCCGGTACGAAACGAGATATTCGTCTTCCCACCGAGCACCTGATCGTTCGCGGGCGGAAGCGGCATCAAGAGGCCGCCGTGGGTCTGCTGCGTCGTCTGCAACTGCACGGTCGTCTTCGCACCGCGAATCGCACCGAGGAGGCGCCCGAGAACATTGGTGTGCGGAGCGGGTTCTTGGAACGCCGGTTGCTGCGAGGGATCGCCGAAATCGAAGCGGAGCGGCTGCGGCGACGCCTGGTCGAAGCTCTCGCCGACCGTCTCGGGCTGCGGGGTCCGGAAGCGGGCGGTTCCGACGCTGACGAGCCGGACCGGCGCAACGGCGGCCCCGAACTGGACGCCATCGGGAATCGTCGGGGCCTCCACGGCAAACGAGAGAGCAGTGAGCAGATCGGGAACGACCGAGGGCGAGCTGGGCGCGTCGGCGGCGGCGCCGGGAAGCGTGGGCAGGAGGCTCAAGCCCCGAAGGGCGCCCGGAACGCTCCGGCTGGAAGCCGTTGCCGCGAGGTGGAAGACCTCGGCGCCGAGCTGCAGCCCCTGAGCGGAGGCAGAAGCAAAGCAGAGCACCCCTGCGAGCACTCCCGCGAAGATCCCTTGTAGGCCCTTCACTTCTACCAAGCCTCCGATAATGCGGGCGGAAATAGCCCGTGGACTTTTATTATCGGTCGTCCGAGCTTCACCCTACATCTTTAACGGTCGCAACCCCTCGGAAAGTTGCCTCCGGCCGGGCATTTCCCCGCCTCGCGTGTTAGCGAGCCTCCTGGAAGCGGCGCGCGATGAGTTCGGCGGCGAAATCGTCGATCGGTCGCGGCGGCGTGAGCATGCCGCGCGGCACGAGGCGGCGCCACCCGCGCGGCGGATTCGCGTCGAAGTAGAGATTCCGGGCGTGAAGCGTGGTGCTCGTTTCATCGACGCGCTCGCAGGGAAGCCCGAAGTCGGCGAGCTGGTGGAGAATCTCGCTGCCCCGCGTCCCGCCGCCGACGGCGATCGCATCGATGCGGTAGCGTTCGATCAGCGGGCGAAGATCCTCGACCAGCGTTTCGGGCTGGAGGATCGCGCGAAACGGCACCGCGCCGTCGGCGGTAAGAACCGCCACGCCGACCTTGCGCGAGCCCGGATCGATCCCGAGCACCGTCATGGAATCGAACTCCCGCCCGGCTGCAACAGCGTCACGACGATGGGAATCTGCCCCTCCTGCAAGTAGGTATGCGGATAGATATCGGTCGCCGCCCATGCAACGAGCAAATAACTCCCTTTCCCGCTCTTGAGCATCTCTTGCATGCGCGAGAGGGAAGGGTAGACGCTTACCGGCGTGATGTTCGCGACCAATGCCGAGGAGAGGCCGCGGTTCTGTAATACCTGCGCGACGGCGTTGCTGAGTTGTCGGATACTTAAATTCACGTTCACGTTACGTCCGGCATCGATTTTTAATTCCACGATCTGCGTCTTCGCCGGGTAGATCAGCGTATCGGGAACGGAATCGAGACTAAGATCGATGCGGTCGTTTACGAAGAGGTTGCGATGCGCGACGGCGATCAGCAGCACGTTCGCGCGGCCGTTCAAAAAGCCCAGCTGCGGGCTACCGGCCGTCGCGTTGAGGCGCTCGTAGGTTCCCTTCGGAACGCGCGCCGGTTTTAGTCCAAACGGCACGTAGGTTTGATTGACGAATTTTACGGTATCGTCGAAGAACGCGCGCATGATTTCCTTGCGCCGCGCGACATTGGAACCTTGCGGAATCGTCGCGTAGAAATCGGTCATCAGACTATCGACGCCGACCACCAACCGCCCGGTGTTGACTTTCTTACCGAGCTCGCGCTCCCGCTGCTGTAGGGTCGAAATCTCGCGATTCACCGATGCCAGTTTGAAGAACGCGGTCTGCACGTCGCGCGAGGCCAGCAGCGCGACGGTGACGACCGCAAGCGCGATGAGCATGCCGGTGGCGACCGCGACGATCGTCGACGTATAGCGCGGCCGGATATTAAAGAGCGTGAGGCGCTTACGCCCGACTTGGTGCCCGACGCGATCGCCGACGTACGAGATTCCGCCGGCGAGCAACACGATGCCGAAAATCAGCAAGGCGCCGCGCAGATCGTCGAGAAAATTCATCGCTTCACACCGCCGCCATCCGTAGGAGACGCCGCAAGCCGATCGCGGTGAAGATCGCGTTGGGCATCCACACCAACAACGGCGCGATTGCGATAAAGTTTTCCGCGAGATACGAGAAGACGGTCAGCACGACATAATAAATGAACGCAATGGCGACCGCGAGACCGAAGCCGAGGCTCGCTCCGCCGCCGCCGCCGCGTAACGCGCGGATACCGAACGGAATCGCCATCAGCACGAAGACAAAGCAGGCGAACGGGCGGGCCAATTTTTCGTGAAACGCGACGAGGTATTTCCGCAGGCCGTTGCCCGAAAGTTGCCCGGTGCGAATGAGATCGGCGATCTGCCGGCGGCTCATGGCGTCGGGATCGTTATGCGTCAGGCGTTCGACGATATCGGCGGGCTGTTCCCCGATTGCGATCTCTTGTTGGGCGACATGCGGCTCGGAGATCGTCACCCCGTTTGCATCGAAGCGATAGGCGCTGACGTCGTCGAGCAACCAGCTATTCGCCTGAAAATCGGCGCGCTTGGCAAAGACGATCTGCACCGGTGTATTCGAGGCGTCGTACTGCACGAGCGTGACGTTGAGCAAGGCTTGCGAATGCGGTTCGTACCCGGTCGCGATCGTTACCTGGCGTCCGCCGCCGGGAAGCGGGGCCGAGACGGTGAGATCTTGGTTGAACGCGCTGGTATGGCTGATCGCACTATCTTCGATGGCGTTGACCTGCGATGCGGCAAACGGGACCACGTTCTCTTGGATGATGTAATCGACCAGCGAGATGACGAGCCCGGCGATCAACAGCGCGCTCACGATGCGGACGAACGAGATGCCGCCGGCCTTCATCGCGGTGATCTCGCTGTCGGCGGAGAGCCGTTGAATCGCCAGCAACGTTCCCAAGAGCAGCGCCATCGGGATCACCAGCACGACCATGCCGGGAAGCTGCCAGATAAAAATTTCGATCGCCGCCCCCAACGGCGCGTGATCGTTGCTGACGAGTCGGCCGAGTGCGAGAATCTGCGTCGCCGCGAAGATCAGCGTGAACGCCGAGAGCCCGAAACCGAACGGACCGGCGAGTTCGAGCAGAACGTAGCGATCGAGAATCGTGCGACAGGCGATCGTCCGAATCACAAGCGAAAACTCTCGCCGAGATAGAATTTGCGCGCGATCGGCGAATCGAGCACGTCTTGCGCGCTACCTTCGACTTCGATCCGACCGTTGTTGAGAATATAGGCGCGGTCGACGATGGCGAGCGTCTCGCGCACCTGGTGGTCGGTGATGAGGATGCCGAGGCCGCGATCGCGCAGCTGGCGGATCATCACTTGGATATCGGCGACGGCGATCGGATCGATACCGGTAAAGGGTTCGTCGAGCAGAAGAAATGCCGGGTCGGTCGCGAGCGCACGCGCAATTTCGACGCGCCGACGCTCGCCGCCGGAGAGCGATTCGCCACGCGCATCGACGAAGCGCTGCAAGCCGAACTCTTCAAGCAGCGGCATAAGGCGTCGCTCGCGCTCTTCGAAACTCACGCCACGCTGCTGCCAGATCAGCCGAATGTTATCGCCGACCGAGAGTTTGCGAAAAATCGAGTTCTCCTGCGCGAGGTAACCGATACCGTTGCGCGCGCGCTGGTACATCGGCGCGTGCGTGAGATCGATTCGGCCGTCCTCGTTTTCGAGGACGACGCTTCCGCTATCGGGCTTCACCAGCCCGACTACCATGTAGAACGTCGTCGTCTTTCCCGCGCCGTTGGGGCCGAGGAGGCCGACGACTTCACCGGTGCCGACATCGGCACTCACGTTATCGACAACCGTGCGATCGCCGTAGCGTTTCACAAGGCCGCGTAATTCGATCTTTCGGTCGTTCATTGTATTCTCACCTTGGAGAGCGCGATATCGGCATCGACGGTCCGGCCGACCGCGTCCATGCCGCGTTCGCCGTAGAGATGAACGGCACCGCTCCCATGCAGCGATTGCGCACCGCGGCGGTAGGTGAGCGTCTGACAGGTCAGGCGCGCCCCCGCCTTATTCTCGGCGCGGACGCCGCCGGTCATCTCGATCGATCCGTCGCGCTCGTCGACGATCGCGCGCGGCGAGCGGGCGACCAGCGTCGAACCGTCCCGGGCGGTGAAGGTGACGCGAACGTCGGTGAGCCCGACGCGCGCATCGCTCGCTGCGCCCAAGCTGTGAATCGTCCGCGCGAGCAATTCATATTCGCGCGTGTTGTTCCGGCGCGTCTGAACGATGCGGATCGGCCGCTTTGCGCTACCGACCGCTCGCACGGTGAGCGATGGTAGCCCCGGCGAAGCGCTCGGGCTCGGGCTGGGAGCGCTTCGCGGCGGCTGCGGGGAGGAGCAGGCCGCAAGCGCGAGTAGCGCGAGCAGAACGGATCGATGCTTCATGCGCGCTCCCCCAAACCATACCGAGCGCTTGCTAGTGCGAGCGCCATCGTCGGCAGCCAGAGACCGAAAAGCACCAGCGTCGAGGTATCGATGAGCCCTTGGATCAACGTGCCGATGAGCCCGGCGACGATCGCGCCCGAGAGCACACGCGCGCGCGGCTCGGCGGCGGCAAAGCGGCGCATCCATTCGCGCCCGAAACGCAACCATGCCGCAATCATCGCCAGCAGACCGACGATTCCGGTCTCGGCGAGCAGCGTGAGATAGAGATCGTGCGCGTGGTAGGCAACTGCATCGCCGTCGGGGAGCCGGAGATGCGCGTAGAGCATCCCGAAGGTAAA
>JAKBCP010000018.1 GCA_021807645.1 bacterium | reverse complement strand
TCGTTTGCGCTCGCGCCTGGCAATGGTCGAAGCGGAGAGAGATGAATACGCCGCACAGAACGCGGAACTCTTTGTCCTCCAGCAAGTTTTCACGACCTTAAATTCGACGCTGGAGATCAACGATATTCTCTCCACGGTCATGCGCGGCGTCAGCGAGGCGCTGCGATTCAAACGCGTGATCCTTTTCGATGCCGTCGAGGGCGGTAGCCTCATCCGCCGGCTTGAATGCGACAGCGCGGGAACCGTGTTGCATGCGACCGACCCACGCGAATATCGCTCCCCCTCGACGATGGACGATCTCGTCTCGCGCAGCGTTGAACTCGCCTTCGGGAGCGAAGGCGATCCCGACCGTCCTCTCGAGGATGGGCGCGGCCCCTATTGCGCCGTGCCGCTTATCGCCCGCGAAGTCGTTCGCGGCATCCTCTATGCCGATTCGCCCCCCGGCGAGGAAGTATCGGAGAACCAGCTACGGATGATGCTCGATTTCGCGTCGCAGGCCGCGGTCGCGGTCGAAAACGCGCGCCTGCACGAAGAGACCCGCCGCTTGCTCGAGGAATCGCAGCGGCTCGCGCTCACCGATAGTCTGACCGGCATTCCCAACCGCCGAGCGCTCAACGAGATGCTCGACCGCGAATTACACACCTCCGAGCGCTACGATACGCCGTTCGCTTTCGTCATTCTCGATCTCGACGACCTCAAGAAAATCAACGACACCGGCGGCCACGGCCTCGGCGACCTCGCGCTCAAACGCTTCGCGCAGGTCTTAAAAAAGAACGCCCGCAAAGGCGACATCATCGCACGCTATGCCGGCGACGAGTTTGTGCTCGTGATGGCACAGAGCGACCGCGAGCACGCGCAGCAAGGCGTCCAACGGATGCTCGCCGCAATGCGGCGCAGCGGGCTCTCGACTTCGATCGGCGTCTCGATGTTTCCAACCGATGGCGTCGACGGGCAGACGCTCTTCCATGCCGCCGACGAGGCCCTCTACAAGGCAAAACAGCGCGGCAAGAACTGCTACGTGTTCTTCGAGCGCAAGAAGGGCCTCGAGAGCGAGACGCTCCCCTCCACCGACGGCTCGGCGACCTAGTCCGCCCCATCCAAGCTCTCACCGACCAAGGTCGTGAGGCCGGTGGCGCGCGCGGAGGTATACAAAGAAGCAAACGCCTCTCCCCGGAAAGGTCAACGTGATCAAGCACGACGTCGTCGTCATCGGTGGCGGTCTAGCAGGTATGCGCGCAGCGGTTGAAGCAGCCGAGCGCGGAGCGGACGTAGCCATCGTCTCAAAGATGCACCCGGTTCGCAGTCACTCGGGCGCCGCCCAGGGCGGCATTAACGCCGCGCTCGGCAACCGCGAGGAGGACTCCCCGGCAAGCCATACCTTCGACACCGTTAAAGGCTCGGACTATCTCGGCGATCAGGACGCGATCGCAGCGATGTGCGAGGATGCGCCCAAGCAGATTATCTGGCTCGAACATCGCGGCTGCATCTTCTCCCGCCTCCCCGACGGCCGCATCGCCCAGCGCCCCTTCGGCGGCGCCGGCGCCCCGCGCACCTGCTACTCCGCCGACGTCACCGGCCTCGTCATCCTGCATACGCTCTGGGAGCAACTCGAGCGTTTCGGCGTCAAGGTCTACGAAGAGTACTTCTGCACGGCCCTGGCGGTCGAAGATGGGATCGGCACCGGCGTCGTGGCCTATAACATGCGCAACGGCGAGCTGGAACTGATCACCGCGAAGGCAACGATTTTCGCGACCGGCGGCGCCGGTCGCATGTATGCCAAGACGACGAACGGATACGCGTCGACCGCCGACGGTATGTCGATCGCCTATAAGGCCGGCATCCCGTTGATGGATATGGAGTTCATGCAATTCCACCCCACGACGCTCAAAGAGAACGGCGTGCTGATGACCGAGGGCGCGCGCGGCGAGGGAGCCTACCTCCTCAACTCCGAGGGCGAGCGCTTCATGTTCAAGTACGCGCCCAATAAAGGCGAACTCGCCTCGCGCGATGTCGTCTCGCGGGCGGAATGGACCGAGATCCTCGAAGGTCGCGGCGTCGACGGCTGCGTGCTCCTCGATATGCGCCACCTCGGGCGCGAGAAAATTCTCGAACGTTTGCCGCAGATTCGCGAGCTCGCTCTCGACGCTACCGGCAAGGACGCAATCGACGAACCGATTCCGATTCTCCCCGGCGCTCACTACACGATGGGCGGAATCGAGACCGACAAATTCGGTGCGACCCGCGTTCCCGGCGTCTATGCCGCCGGCGAGTGTGCGTGCGTGAGCGTTCACGGCTCGAACCGCCTCGGCGGCAACTCGCTGCTCGATACCATCGTTTTCGGTGCCCGCGCCGCAGCGCACGCCGTCGACTACATAAAGTCGGTCGGTGAGGTTCGCCCCTCGACGCGAACGCTTCAATCCGAAAAGGATCGCATCGCGGCGTTACTCGCGCGCAGCAAAGGTACGCGCGCACCCGTCCTTCGTCGCAAGATGAACGAAACGATGAGCGCGAACACCTTTATCTTCCGCAACGAAAAAGATCTCGCCGCCGGCGTCGCCGACCTCGAAGCGGTTCGCAAAGAGTTCGACGAATCGGCGATCGTGATGGACAAATCGAAAACCTTCAACACCGATCTCGTCTCGACGTTCGAGACGGATTTTCTCATCGATGCCGCGCTCTGCCTCGCCAAAGGTGCGCTGGAGCGTCGAGAGTCGCGCGGCGCGCAGTCGCGCACCGACTACCCCGAACGCGAGGATGCGAACTGGCTCAAACACACCTTAGCCTTCCGGCAAGAGAACGGCATCCCGCGGCTCGATTACTCGCGCGCCGTGAAGATCACCGACTTTAAGCCTGAAGTGAGGAGCTACTAATGGCGAAGATCAAACTCGATATCTTTCGCTTCGACGAAGCGACCGATACGATTCCTCACCGCGACGAGGTAACGGTCGATCTTCCCGAGACCACGACGGTCCTCGACGCACTCGAGTACGCGAAGGCCGAGGTCGACGGTTCGATCTCATTCCGCCGCTCCTGCCGATCGGCGATCTGCGGCTCCTGCTCGATGAGCATCGGCGGCGTCACGTCGCTGGCATGCAAAACCTCCTGCGGTTCGGCGATGGAAGAGGACGGCTCGGTCAAGATCGATCCGATGCCGAACTTCCAGCCGATGAAGGATCTCGTCGTGCACATGGATCCCTTCTGGGATAAATACGCGCGCCTGAAGCCCTACTTACAGCCCAACGATGCCGATTCGGCACACCAGACCGAGCGCCGCGTCAGCCCCGACGATATGAAAAAACTCGTCGATGTTGCGAACTGCATCATGTGTGCGACCTGCTACTCGCTCTGCCCGGTCGTCAGCGTCGACCCGGCCTTTGCCGGCCCCGCCGCCATCGCCTACGCCTACCGCTTCATCGAAGATGTCCGCGACGGGCAACGAAAAGAGCGCATCGCGCAGATCAGCGAAGATTATCTCTGGCTCTGCGCGCATTGCTACGCATGCTCGTATTGTCCGAAGCACGTCGACCCGAACGATCGCATCATCGACGTCAAGCGTGCGGCGATCAAGGACCGCGTCATGATGAACGAGCGCGGCCCGCGCCACGCCCTCGTCGTTGCGAAGACGATCAAGCAGACCGGCATGCTCGCCGAGACCGAGGTCATTCAAGGCACCGTCGGTCGCTTCAACATTCGCGGCCTACTCAAGGTCGCTCCGTTGGGAGCGCGTATGGCGCTCAAGGGCAAACTTCCGCCTCCGTTCCTCAAGCCCGTCCCGAAGGTTGACGAAATTCGCACTATCTTTGATGCATTGGAGGCACCGGTCCGATAATGTCCAGCACGCTTCTTCCCGAAGAGCGGGCGCTCGACGCGCACGTTCGCACCAACTCCTCCAAGAGCAAGCGCTACGGGTTCTTCCCCGGCTGCGTTGCCAAAGAATCCTGTAAAGAGCTCTTTAACTCGACGATGCTCCTCGCCGATAAACTCGGCATCGAACTCGTCGAACTCACTGCCGCGTCGTGCTGCGGAGCCTCGGTGCTCAACGATACCAACCGCGATGTCGCGCGCGTCCTCAACGCGCGTACCTACGCCCAAGCGGAGGCTCTCGGTCTCGACGACGTCATCACGATCTGCTCGACCTGCACCGGGCACATGCGAGCGGCGAACAAAGAGCTGCGCGAGAGCGAAGAGCATATGGCGCAAGCCAATGCGATCCTCGGAAAGTTCGGAGCGAATTATAAAGGCGGCGTCACCGTCCGCCATCTGCTCTGGCTCTTGATCGACGACATCGGGCTCGACAAGCTTCAATCGATGGTCGTACGTCCGCTCAACGGACTCAAAGTCGCTCCCTTCTACGGCTGCCATATCATTCGCCCGGAGTCGGTGAACGGTTGGGAATCGGCACGCCACCCGCATTCGCTCGAAGATGTCATCGTCGCACTCGGCGGCGAGGCGGTCGATTACGCCGGAAAGACGCGCTGCTGCGGCTTCCACGTGCAGTTGGAAAAAGACGGTATCGCTTCATCGATGGTCGGCCAGAACATGCGTATGGCCAAAGACAACGGCGCCGAGGCGGTCATCACGCCCTGCCCGCTCTGTCACCTCGCGCTCGACGGCTACCAGGCCGATGCAGCGGCACGCTGGGGACGCACCGATCTCCCGGTCTTCCACTTACCGCAACTCGTAGCATATGCGCTCGGTGTCTCGCCGGAGAAACTGGGGCTCAACAAGCATCTCATCGATCCCCGCGAGGTGATGGTCTCGCGCGATCTGATTAACTAAGCGATCGAGGCTGAAATGGAAAGCCGCTCTCGGCATCCCGCCGAAGAGCGGCTTTTGCTTTGCGTCGATTGTAGCGTTTCGCGTTCTCGTGAACGCCCGCCGGGCGAAGGTTCGTCGGCGGACCGAGTCGCGGAACGAGGGCCGCGATTCTGCGGCGTCGTTTTCTGGACATACGGTACCTCCACCACGATTCTATCATGAAGGTCGATCGAGGTGGCCGACGGCCTCGCCCGGGTGAACCGGGGGCGCGCGAGATTTGTCGAACTACCCGCCATGGTCACCGCACACGATATCACCGCATTCCCCGCAATCGATAGCGCCCTCGCCGAATTACAAGCGGGATCGCAGCGCTGGGCCCGCCTTCCCGTGATGGCAAAGGTGGCGTTGCTGCGCGACTGCCGCGACGGGGTCTATGCCGTCCGCGAACGCTGGGCACAGGCGGCGATCGAGGCAAAGGGACTCCGTGGAACGGGCCTTGAGGGCGAAGAGTGGATCAGCGGGCCCTGGGCGCTGCTCTACGCGCTCAATCGCTATATAGCGACCTTGGAGGGCATCGCCGCGAGCGGCTCTCCGCCGCTGCCGCCGAGCCGCATCCGCGTCGGGGACGCCGGCCGGAGCGTCGCACAGGTCTTCCCCAACGGGCTCTACGACCATCTGCTCCTCAACGGCATCAGCGCCGAGGTCTGGATGGAGCCCGGGCTCTCGCCCGCCGAGGTTCCCGCGACGATGGCGACCTGGTATCGAGAGCGCGATCCGCAGCCGCGGGTCGCCCTCGTCCTCGGCGCGGGCAACATCGCCTCGATCCCACCGCTCGACGTGCTCTATAAACTGCTCGCCGACGGCGCCGTCTGCATGCTGAAGATGAATCCCGTCAACGATTACCTCGGTCCGATCTTCGAGCGCGCCTTCGCGCCCCTGGTCGATGAAGGCTTCCTCCGCTTTGCGTACGGCGGACCGGAGGTAGGGCAGTATCTCTGTGCCTCCGCAGCCATCGACGAGATCCACATCACCGGTAGCGATGCGACGCACGACGCGATCGTCTTCGGTCTCGGCGAGGATGGGGCGGCGCGCAAACGCGCCGGCGAGCCGATCCTCAAGAAACCGATCACCAGCGAATTGGGGAACGTCAGCCCGACGATCGTCTTTCCCGGCGATTGGAGCGAAGCCGATTTTCGCTTCCAAGCCGAAAATATCGTCACGCAGAAACTGCATAACAACGGCTTCAACTGTATCGCCGCTCAAGTCCTGATTCTTCCGCAGGACTGGGCCGGCACGCCGCGGCTGGTCGCGGCGATCGAAGAGGTGCTCCGCACGCTCCCCGATCGCCCCGCCTACTATCCCGGCGCTGCAAATCGTTGCGAGCGGCTCTCGCAGGTCGGCGAGAGCGTCGCGCTCGGACGCGCGGGCGACGGGTACACCGCGCGGACGATCCGTCGCGCCGATCTTCGCGACTCGGCGGATCCCGCATTCGCCGTCGAAGCCTTCTCCAGTTTCCTTGCCTACGTCACGATTCCGGGCGATGTGGAGCGCTATGCCCTCGCTGCGGTGGCCTTCGCCAACGATCGCCTGCACGGCACGCTCGGAGCGAACATTATCGTGCATCCTCGTAGCGAGCGCGAGCATGCACGAGCGATCGACAGTGCCGTCGCCGACCTGCGCTACGGATGCATTGCGATCAATGCGTGGACCGGCGTCGGTTTTTTACTGACCGAGACGACCTGGGGCGCATTCCCGGGGCACTCGCTCGCCGAGGTCGGAAGCGGCATCGGCGTCGTTCACAACAGTTTTCTTTTTTCGCGCCCCGAGAAGAGCGTGATTCGCGCGCCCTTTGCACCGTTTCCACGCAGCCTCTTCGGCTTCGGCGCAACGCTCTTACCGAAGCCGCCCTGGTTCGTTACGAATAAAACCGGAGCGCGCATCGGTCCGGCGCTCTGCGACTTCGAATATCGACCGTCGCCGCTCGCCGCGCTTCGCGTCGCAGTTTTAGCGATGCGCGGCTAAGGGAACTCCAGCCGCGCGCAGCATGCGCAGCACCGGTGCGTGCGGCAGAGCGTAGACCGTGATGCCCCGACGCCCGACCATCGTCGACGACGACCAGAGCGCGTCGTCGATCGACGCCTCCACCGCATCGCTCGTCGCGCGGTAGAGCGTATCGAGCACGCGATCGCTCTCGACGGTCGCAATTCGCGGTGCGTGCACGCGAAAATCGCCGGTGCGACGATAGACGTAGCGGGTCGAAAACGCGATGAAGAGATCGCCGCTACCGACCGAGGAGATTAATCCCGTGCGCGCCATTCCCATCCCCGCGCGGAGCGCGAGCGCGCGCAACTGCCGGTTGTCCAACGGTGCATCGGTCGCGATGACGATGATGATACTCCCCGAGCTCATCCGTCCGTGCAACGCGAGCGGTTGCGGGAACTTCGGCAGATAGAGATTCCGCAGCGCGCGCCCGACCGGAACGCCCATAATTTTCAGGTGCGCGTGCGACATTCCGGTGTTGTCGTTGACAAGCACACCGACGCGGTAACCACCCATCGAAACCGGGAGCACGCGCGATGCCGAACCGATCCCGGCCTTAAATCCGAAGGCCTTCATCCCGGTTCCCGCGCCGACGCTTCCGCGCTGAAATTGCCCGGTATGCGCGCGATCGAGCAGGGAAACAACATCGCTCGGCGTTACCGCACGCGCCTGAATATCGTTGAGCAATTGATCGTCGCACTCCGCGACGACAGGAAGCGGAACGTCATCGGTAATGCCGAGTTGCGGATGCTTGGCGATCATCCAACTCACGACGCCATCATCGGCAAGCCCGATGTCGAGCGTATCGGTGAGCACGATCGGTTCTTCAAGATAGCCCGACTCGTCGATCCAATGCGTCCCGGTCATCTCGCCGTTACCGTTGAAGCGCAGGAATGCAGCCGCGACCTTGCGGTCCCACGGATCGCCGTCGGGCAAAATCGCCGTCGCGCCGGTGCGAATCGAAGTTCCCCGTTTGAGCGTGAGGTTGGCGACGCGAACGCCGGCGACATCGGTAATGGCGTCGAGCGGGCCGGCAGGCAGCGATCCGACGTGGAAGGGAAGCGCCGCAGCGGTGGGCGCGGCCAACAGTGCTGCCAGGGTTGCAGCCAATGCAATCGTACGAGCTCTCATACCGATTCCTGCGACTTCGTCTCCCCGCCGGCCTGCAGGCTCGTTCGCAAAACCCGAGAAATGGACGCAAGAGATCCATCAACGCAGGGGGTACCAGCCATTCTCACCGTATCGGAACGCCTCAAAGGGAAAACCCAGTACGACAACCTCACGGCCGCCGAGCTCGTCGAGCATATCGTTCGCCGCGGCGAGGGAGTTCTTGGCCGGGACGGGCAGGCAATCGTCGATACGCGCCCCCATACCGGACGTTCGCCAAAGGACAAATTCTTCGTCCGCGAACCCGAGAGCGAACCGCATATCGACTGGGGCGATACGAACCAGCAAATCGCGCCCGAACTTTTTGATGCACTCTTCGAACGCGTCGAAGCATTTCTCGCCGAACGGGATCTCTACAGCCTCGACTGCTATGTCGGCGCCGACGAGCGCTATCGCGTTCCGGTCCGCGTCTATACCGAATT